>DASRJF010000237.1:0-7576 GCA_035649615.1 Planctomycetota bacterium
TGGCCGCGCTGCTCCTGCCGCAGATCGCGCGCGCCATCCGCAACGCCCGCGTCACGGGCTGCGCGTCCAACCTGCGGTCGCTCTGGCAGTCCCAGTTCAACTACGCGGCCCAGTACGGCCGCCCGAACGGGATCATGCCCACGGTCACCGGCTCGAACTTCTGGCTCAAGCTCCAGCAGACGCCGAAGCCCCTCATCGACCGGTGGGAGCCCTTCATCTGCCCCCTCTCCGGCGACGAGATCAAGGAGGGCCACACCTCCTTCCGGGGCCCGGTCGCGAACGTCAACAAGATGGACGACAAGGATCCCGTCGGCGCCGACAAGAACCTCCCCGAGAACAACCACGGGACCGGCGAAGGCGGCAACGTGCTGACGAAGACCGGCGACGTCAGCGAGTACGGCGAGACCGATCCCATGTGGACGAACGCCGAACAGAAGACGACGCCCTGACCGACGACCCGCACGCTCTCGAAAACCCCCGGGGACGACCCGGGGGTTTTCTTTTGGCTATCATGTCGTCATGAATTCGCGACGCGACCGGGGACTCACCGCGGTCGAGCTGATCGTCGTGATCGTCGTCATCGGGATCGGCGCCGCCGTCACCGTGCCCGCGCTCCTCCGCAGCGGGCGGAACGACCTCATGGCCCGGTGCGAGTCGAACCTGCGCGGATTGTGGAAGGCCGACTCGGATCGCCGCGCCAAGGGCGGCGCCGCGCCCGCCGCGCGAGGGCGCGCCTACTGGGAGGCCGTCTCCGGCGACGGGAAGGACCTGCTGACCTGCCCCCTCCCGGGACACGCGCCCTACCGCGGGCCGGCTACCGACCCCGGGTCGCTCCATCCCCTCGATCTCATGGGCGCCGACGCCCCGGGCAGCCACGGCCCCGGAGAGGGCGGCAACTTCCTGCTGAAAAACGGCGACGTGCGCGCGTGCCGCGAGCGCGACCCGGTGTGGAAACTCGCCGCCGAGCGCCTCGCCCCCTGATGTTCCAGGCTTGATCCGCGATCGGCGAATTTGAGATTCGGAATTCCCTATTCCCGCTTCCTCGCCGTTCCATTCCTCATTCCATCTTCCACCTTCCGGAGTTGTCCTCTCCTGGCGCCGCC
This sequence comes from Planctomycetota bacterium, assembly GCA_035649615.1. GTDB lineage: Bacteria > Planctomycetota > MHYJ01 > MHYJ01 > JACPRB01 > DASRJF01. Next base: position 1,104 of record DASRJF010000237.1, read on the forward strand.
GGTATAGTGGCCCGCCATGCTTCGCGAGATGTGCGTCGCCAAGATCGCCGGCGCGATCGTCACCCGCTCCGAACTGCACTACACCGGCAGCTGCGGCGTGGACACGACGATCCTCGAGGCCGCCGGCCTCCTGCCGTGGGAGAAGGTCCTGGTCGCGAACGTCACCACCGGCGCGCGGCTCGAGACGTACCTGATCCCCGAACCCGCCGGATCGGGGACGATCGGGATCTACGGCAGCGCCGCCCGCCACGCCGGCGTCGGGGACGAGATCATCGTCATGGGCTTCGCCTTCCTCGAGTCCGCCGAGGCGCGGGGCTTCAAGGGGCCCAAGGTCATCAAGCTCCGCTCCGGCAACAAGCTGCCCTGATCGCCCCGTGGCGTCCGTCCAGAATCCCATGAGAGCCGCGATCGTGTCGGTGCTCCTGCTCGCCTCCTGCGCGCCCCGGGGCGGCGGTCCCTCGACGGCGGGCGCGCCGGATCTCCACATCCTCTCGTATCTCGATCCCGCGTCCGCGGATCCCATCGAAGGCGGCCTCGGGCTCTTCGCCGTGTCGGTCCGCAACGCGTCGAAGCGATGCGTCATCCTGCGCGACCTCGCGCTTCCCGACGGCACGCCCCTCCTGACGTGGGAGAATCCGCCGCCGCGGCCGCTCGAGTACGCCAAGGCCGCCGACGAATACCGGGCCGAGTCCGGGCCGCGCACGGCGGGCGAGGCGGTCCACATCGGGCTCCTGCTCCCGGGGGAGACGGTCAACTTCCGGCCGCAGGTCCGCCTGCTCAACCTCCCGAGGCGCTACCTCCTCACCTACCACAGCTATTCGCCCGAGCAGGTGTCCCAGAACGTCTACTTCGAAGTCCCCGGCGAGGGGCCGCTCCGCTACCGCCGGATGGCGGCCGCCGACGTCGTGCAGCTGCCGGTGGTCAAGCAGACCGCCGCCACGCACCGGTCGGTCATCTTTCCGTACGCCCATTCCCCGACGGAGAACCCGCGGACGATGGAGCTCGTCCTCGACGTCGAGACGCCGCCCCGCCGCTTCCGGCTCGAGGAAGCCCTGCGCCGCGCGTCGATGGCCCCGGCGGACCTCGAAGAATCCACGTACTGCGTCTACCTGGAGAGCTGGGCCGTCCGCACCCGCGACAAGGGATGGCTCCTCACGCCCAAGGGCGCGACGCCCCTGCCGCGGATCACCCGCTTCGAGCTCTGCTTCTTCCACCTCGACATGATCGAATCCCACCTGCCGGCCCAGTTCGAATTCACCGGCTCGCTCGACGTGCGCTTCCAGGGACGCGACATCCGCACGCTGAGGGATCCGGGGGGCCGGGCGCGCAAGCTGACGTTCATCGAGCGCAGCGACCTGGCGGGATTCCTGAAGGAAGTCGCCGAGAAGAATCTCGAGATCGAGGTCCGCGCCGAGGGGCGGTCGATCTCGATGCTCCTGCGCTCGGCCGGCCACGCGGGCCGGCAGACCCTCACGATCGACGAAGCCCTCAAGAAGGTGGGCCTCGCCAAGGCGGAGGTCGTGGAGCAGGTCTGGTCGGACGCGCTGGGCGCGTGGGCGATCCGGACGAGGACGCGGTCGTGGCAGATCTCCGAGCGCGGGGCGGCCGGGCTGCCCCCCGTGACGTGGCTCGCCTACTTCCTCGAAAAACTCGACGAGCGGGCCGCGGGCGGCGACGTGAAATTTATCCTTCCCGCCGAGGACATCGAGGCGTTTCCCTTCGCCCCCGGCGGCGTGGTGAAGAAATCCGACCTGGGCCGGTTCCTGGCGGCCGTCGGGGAGCGGGGGCTGACGATCGACGTCTCGGCGACCGACAAGGAAGGGCCGTTCCGCCTGAAGCGCTGAACCCGGGCTACATCGAGGACCCGGTCAGCGTCGCCACGTCGTCCACTTCGACCGTCTCGCGCTGGATGAAACCCTCGCCGAAGGTCTTGCCGATCATCAGGCCGTACGCGCGGCCCCGGCTGCGGATCCAGTCCTCGATCTGCTCGCGCGGGGGAAGCTTGTCCTTCTCCCCCTTCTCGGGGAACTGCGACCGGTAGGCCCACACCGAGGCGAGCTTCTTCTGGATCTGGTCGGTGACGTTCACGACGAAGGTCGGCGGCGCGGGCGAGTAGTGGGTGTGAACCCAGACGATCTTCCGCGGCCGGTGCGCGCGGGCGGGCTCGTGCTTGAGGTCGGGAAACTTCGCGAGCCCGCCGAAGTAGCACGCGTCGAAGACGATCCGGGGGCAGGCCGCGTGGTCGGGATGGCGCTGGTCCAGCGCGGGAAGGATCACGACGGTCGGCTTGTGGCGCCGGAGGATCTCCACCACGCGCAGCTGCTGCTCGCGCACGTTGAAGAGGCCCGCGTCCGGCAGTCCCGCGTTGACGCGGATCTTGAGACCGAGGAGGCGGGCGGCTTCCTCCGCCTCGGACGCCCGGTCGGCGGCCGTGCCGCGCGTGCCCATCTCGCCCTCGGTCAGGTCGCAGGCGCCGACGGAGTGCCCCTGCTCCACGAGCTTGGCCAGGGTGCCGCCGCACGTGATCTCGAGGTCGTCCCGGTGGGCCGCGAAGGCCAAGACGTCGAGTTTCATCTAAGGAGGAATTTGGAATAGGGAATCTGGAATAGGGAATCCGGAGCGGCTACTTCTTTTCCGCCGGGGGAGGTTCTTCCTTGGGCTTTTCCTCGTCGCCTTCCTTGATCCCCTTCTTGAACTCGCCGATCCCCTGTCCCATGCCCCGCATGATCTGGGGGATCTTCGTCGACCCGAAGAGGAGCAGGACGATCACGAGGATGATGATGAGCTCGGGAAGTCCGAGCGGGCCCAGCAGGCCCGCGAGCAGGACGGCCATCCGGCACTCCTTTCAGTCGGGAGGGAGGCTACTTCGACTTCTTCGACACCGTGATCACGTTGCCGCCGCGCGGGTGGTTGCGGATCTCGAACCGGTCCATGTAGGACCGGGCCGAGCCGAAGAGCGGTTTGCCGTCGTCGCCGAGCCGGTCCGACGACAGGGGCGACCCCGAGTCGGCGAACCGGATCTCGATCTCCGGCCCCGCGCGCGCGACCATCACATGGTACACGTTGTTGTCCTGGTTGGCATAGGCGTAGCGGCGGATCGTCTGGACCGTGTCCCGCACCACCGTCTCCATCTGGCTGACGACGGTGTCGGAGAAGCCGGCGCGCGACGCCATGACGCGCACGAACTGGACGAGCCCCTGCGTGGCGTCGTCGGAGAAATTGAGCCCGAGCTGGACCGGCAGGACGTTGCGGCGCGGCAGGAAGCTCGCCTTGCCGCCGCCGTCGTAGTGGAAGAGCGTCAGGCAGCGCGGGCACTTGTACGTGCCGACGTCCTGCACCGAGAGGAGCGCGCGGCAGGAGGCGCAATCGACCGTGATCGTCTCCTCGGCGCCCCGGGGTTGCGGGGGCGGCGCCGGCGCCGCGGGCGCGGACGGGGCGGGCCGCGAGGGGCGCGCCACGGGCTCGGCGATCGCCGTGGCGGTCGCGACCACGGCCGCGGCGGGATTCTCCCCCTTGCCGACCTTCAGGACGAGCGTCTGGTCGCTGGGGCTCGCCGAGGGCTCCGCCTGGAAATGGCGCATCGCCTCGTCGCGCGACGGGTAGATCTTGAAGAAGGCGTTGAGCCCGAGCATGTCGAAGACGACCTTGACCTTGGGCTGCACCTTCACGAGGGCGATCCCGCCCTTGTCGGTCGTGATCGAGTCGGAAAGGTTGATCAGGAAGCCGAGGCCGGTGGAGTTCACGTACTTGACGTGCTCCATGTCGAGGATGAACCGGTTGGAGCCCCGCTCCTTGACCGCGTTGAGCTGCGTCTGGAAGGTGATGACGGTCTTGGCGTCGATGGATCCGTTGAGGATGACGAGGCTGGCGCCGGGAATCCCCTTCACCTCCTGCACTTGGATGGTAAGGTCGGGCACCGGCGAAAACCTCCTGACCCGTCGCGCGCCCAAGTCGGGGCGTGTGAGGGGAATGATATCAAGCGATGCCGGGAGGGTCAACTCGACGGCCGGCTTCGAGATCCCGTCGCGAGGAGGGAAGCTCTAGATGTCCGCCGCCTTGATGGTCTGCCGCTTGTTCGCCTTCGCGCGGGCCCCCGCCTTGCTGATCAGGTCCGCCACGGCCTTGCTGAGCGCCTGGACGGCGTCGCCGCTCAGCCGAAGCTTGGCCTTCTTGACCTGGTCGCGGACCTTCGACTGGATCACGAGGATGTCCGCCATGGTCACCTCCAGGATGAGTGCACGGTTCAAGGTCCAAGGTGATCCAAAGTCCCGGGTCTGCGAACGCCGGACTCAGGACCTTGGATCACCTTGGACTCAGCAGTTTGGACTCTACCCTACCCGCGGCGCCTTGATGACCTTGCCGTCGCGGAACAGGTCGTCCCAGGCACGGAAGAGCTGGCCGAAGGGCGTGCGCGCGGTCTCCTCGTACTCGGCGCGGCCGACCGGGATGGCGGGGACGATCTCCTCGATCTCGGTGAACGACGGTTCGGACCCGTGCGACCGCGACGACGTGGGAATGTGCAGGATCGGAACCGTGTCCACTCTCTGCAGGTACGGGGAGTCTTCGTCGGCCTCGGGGAGCGCCGGCTTTTCCACGGGCCGCGGCTCGGGGATCGGCACTTTCCCGCCCCCGTAGAGGTGCTCGATGGCGCCGCTCACCTGCGCCCCGTCCGCCGCGAGGACCTTCACCTTGAGCCCGCTCGCCTTCCTCAGCTCCTGGATCGAGCCCTGGGTCTCCGCGCCGCGCGCCACGACCAGGATCGATCCGAACCGCGCCAGCGGGAGCACCTTGAGGCGGCGCGCGATCGGCTGGGGGACGAGATTGGCGAGGGAGATGGGAAGTTCGACGCGGCGGAGGTCCGGGATTTCCGCCATGCGGTAGTCCGCGGCGAGCCAGTGCGCCAGGCTCGTCCGCCGCGGATGGCGGGTCCTGCTCAGGAGGCTCGCGAGCGCCGCGTTGCGGGCGCCTCCCTCGGCGAGCGCCTGGCTGAGCTCCTCCTCGGTGATCACCCCCTCGTCGATGAGGAGGTTGCCGAGCCGCTCGCGCTCTTCGGGGGTCATGAACCCCAGATTATAGGCAAGGAATGAGGAAACCGGAATCGGGAAGTGGGAAGTGGGAATGGAACCAGGACTGCGGAATCGGATTCGATGACAGGTTCGATTCCAGATTCCAGATTCTAGATTCTAGATTCTAGATTCCGGATTCCAGATTCCCCATTCCATTCCTCATTCCCTCTTCCTCATTCCATATTCCAGTCCCCTATAATCCGTCATCCATGCGCCGTTCTCTTCCCGAGCATCCCCTGGGCTTTCGCCTCATGTCCGGGATCCTCGCCGGGATCGTGCCGTGGCTTCTCCGCATCTGGTTCTGGACCTTGCGCGTCACCGTGCTCCATCCGGAGGTCCAGCGGACCTTCCTGGGGCCGGGGCGAAACGCGATCGGGGCCCTCTGGCACCAGCACTTCCTCTTCTACGCCTGGTATTTCCGCCAGCGGGGCTACGTGGTGTTGTCGAGCCGGTCGCGCGACGGCGAGATCATGGTGCGCGTCATGAGCCCCCTCGGCTACCTCCACGTGCGCGGAAGCTCCTCGCGGGGCGGCGCGGAGGCAATCCACGACCTGGTCCAGCATCTTCGGAAGGGAAGGACGGCGGCGATCATCGCGGACGGCCCCCGCGGACCGTCGCGCGTCGCGAAGAACGGGGTGGTCATCGCCGCCCGCCACACGGGGCTGCCCGTGATCCCCGCAGGCGCCTATTGCTGCCGCGCGAAGCGCCTGCGCAGCTGGGACCGAACGGCGCTCCCGTATCCGTTCAGCCGGGTCGTCTTCTGTTTCGGAGAGCCGATCCACGTCCCGGAGCGGCTGGACCCCGAAGAAGTCGATTCCTGGCGTCAGAAGATCGAGAAGGCCGTGACCGCCGCCGAGCTCGAAGCCGAGAGGCATGGGAAAGGAAAGGCCTAACATGGACATCTCGAACGATCCGCGCGCGCTGAGAAACCTGCTGGAGACGTCGCGACGCATCGCCGTCGTCGGGTGCTCGCCGAATCCGGAGCGCGACAGCCACAGGATCGCGCGCTACCTCATCGACGCCGGCTACGACGTCGTGCCCGTGAACCCGGGCCAAACCAAGATCCTGGGACGGACGTGCTATCCCGACGTGGCGTCGATCCCCGGCCCCGTCGACATCGTCGACATCTTCCGGAGTCCCGAGCACGTGCCGCCCGTCGTGGAGGAGGCGATCTCGGCCAAGGCGAAGGCGGTCTGGCTTCAGCTCGGCGTCGGCCACGAGGGCGCGGAAAAGCGCGCGTCGGAGGCGGGCCTGCTCGTCGTCTCGGAACTCTGCATCATGGTCGTTCATCGCGGCTTGTGACGCCGTCCCGCGTCCTCGGTACTGGATCGTAGTTCAAGCGAGGACGTGGGACGGTGGACAGACCGTGGACGGAGGACGGGGGACGTGGGACCTCCTAGAGCAGGG
>DASRJF010000238.1:0-15682 GCA_035649615.1 Planctomycetota bacterium
TCGTCCCGTAGCTCGTGACCTTGCCCTTCTCGTTCGCCGAAGAGGGGAAGAGCTTCCGGAATTCGCCGGACCTCGTGTGATTCCAAGCCGCCGCGAGCCCGAAGACGGCGGTCAAGAGGGCCAGGTCGGGAGCATGGCGGCCCACGGTGTAAGCCTTGGCACGGCTGCCTCCAAACAGCGTGCGAAAATCGCCGAGGGTGCGAAGGCCACGAAGGGTCTGCCGCCACTCCGCGATCCACCAAAGAACGACCAAGAACACGCCCGCGAACACGACCAGGTAAAGGACGTTGTACCGGCCCCTTCCAAAGGCGATGACGATCTTGATCAGGGCGACGGCCGCCATCAGGACCATCCCGACCAAGGCGGCGATCCTCCCTTCCGGCGCCGCCAGCAATCCCCGCCGGATCAGTTTCTCCTCCAGCTCGGACGCCGCGGCGGCGACCGGTGGCGCCGACATTACTTCTGTCACCTCGCGGGTCTTCGAGCATTCCTTCATGAGCGCGCGCTCGATCGGTTTGCCCACGAGGTGGGCCGCATCCGGCCGCACCGCCACGATCGTCGTTTCCTCCGCGCGCAGCAGTCCGCGGTCGAGCAGCGCGCACGTCGCGACCCGGACGGCCTCCTTGGGTCCTCCCCGCAGGCAGGCGATCTCGTAGGGATCGGCCAGCTTTTCCGACGACAGGTTCGACGACCCCCGCGCGCGCCGGCGGTACCAGACGATCGCCACGACGACGACCCCCAGGACCGCGTAGTACAGCAGGAACTCCGGACCTCGGAAGTCGAAGGGATTCATGTGAGCCGCTCCGCGCGCGCCTTCATCGCCTCCGCCAACTTCGCGAGTTCCAGGAGAAGGGGCTCCGCCGTGCCGGCCGGGAGGACGCCCGTCTCGCGCGCCTCAGAAACCGCCGCGAGGCCGATCCCGGCGATCCTCTGCAGCGCCTCCTTGGGAGTGGCCGCGGGCGTCCCCTCGAGTTCCAAGATCTCCGCGGCGCACGCCCGCAGGGGTCCGGCGGCGTCGGCCACCACGAAGGCGAGCCGCTCCTCGTACGCCCCCTCCTCCATGAACTTCTCCCGAAGCCGGATCGAGAGGTTCAACAGGACTTGGTTCAGCCGCGCGATCGCCGCCTGCCGCGGAATCTGCAAATCCTTGATGAGGTCGGTCCCCCAGAGCACGCGGTAGCGCCGCCGCACGTCGGAGAACTTCACCGCGAAGAGCTCGGCGGCCTCCCCCGCCTCCGATTCGAGCAGGAACATCGCGCGAAGCCGGATCGAGGCCGTGGCCAGCGCGAGAGGATCGCGGAAGGAGCGGCCCTTCGCGGGATCAAAGGACTTGAGCAGGAGGATGACGTTGACGTCCGACGTGGCGCGCAGCTTGTCTTCGGCGCCCGACCCGAACAGCACGACCGAGACGAGATCCGCGCCGAAGGATGAGCGCGCGGAAGCGACGAACGCGTCTAGAGCCTGAGCCTGGATTTCCTTCATTGTCCCCCCATCGGACCTATGACGACCGGGAGCAGCGGACGTGACCGATAACCGGACTAACCGAGAAGATTCCGCGCGGGGATCGTCCGGAGCGTCCACCAGGCGGCGAGGCCGTAGAAAGCGAGGACCGCCAACGCGCCCCAGGTGATGGGCTTGAGGAGCTTGTCCGCGTATCCGAATCCCGTCACGCCGGCGAGGACGAGGAAGGCGACGGCCACGATGGCGACGTTCTCCCGGATTCCCGCCGCCGTCGCGAGGGCCACGCCCGTCACACCCCCCCCGACGGACGCGCCGGAAATCTCCGGCAGGAAGACGTAGCTCATCAGGAAGAGCGCGAGGGCCAGCAGGAAGAGGGAGCCCACGGCGAGGATCCGCCAGCCGAGCGAACTGCGCGCGCCTTCTTCAGGCATGGTGTTACCTCAGGCGGTCATCCGCCTTCGCTTTCGAGTCGTCTTCCGGCTTCGCGAGCTCCGGCGGGTCACTTCGCCGCGCGGTCGCGGACTTCGGAGGCCGCGCGCCGCGCCGCCGCCTCGACCTGCGTCTTGAGGTCGGTCACCGTCTGCTGCAGCTCGCGCTCCGCCTTCTGCCGAAGCGTCTGCAGCTCCATCCGGAGCTGGTGGGCGAGCTCCTGGCCGAGGTCGTCGCCGCGCCGGGCGATCCCCTCCTCGTGCTCCTTGCGGAGCCTTTCCAGGAACTGGGCCACCTCGGCCTTCTTGGCGTCGAGTTCCGCGGCGAACTTGTCGGTCCGTTCCGTCAGCTCCTGGCCGTGCTTGACGTAGATCTCGGCGCGGCCGACCAGCTCGCGCCATCCCTTGATCTTCGAGCTGACGTGGCCGACGAAGAAGAGCATGACGACGATGAAGAGCACGATCGCCACGGCCATGGTGAGGGCGATGGCCCGAACTTCCTGCTTGGCCGCGTTCGTGCGCATCTCCACCCTCTGGATCCGGTCGTCGATCTCCTTCAGGAGCGCCGCCGGGGCGAGCGGAGTCTCGGGGTACCGGACCTTTCCGGAGGTGTCCCACCAGGCTTTCCACGCCGCCAGGTCGGTCAGCGTGGATTCGCCCGTGATGGAGACGAGCGACTCCTGGGCCTCGGCCTTGATCTCCGCCGTCTCGCTGGGATCCGCGAGCCGCCCGATCAAGCGGCTGACGGCGGTCGGGTTGGGGAGTTCGCCCGCCATCTGCACCGCGAGCAGCCGCACCTTGGGATTCAGGTTCTCGATGCGCTCCAGCTCGTTGCCCTGGGGCGCAACCGCCAGGAAGAGCGCGATCAGCGTCAACATGAAGTCGATTCTATTCACCCCCGACCGCGACCGCCATACCAAAGACGGGGGACTACCGGGCCGCCTGGCGCGGCGCGAGATTCGAGTCCACGAGGATGTCGTGGTGCGACAGGAGCGTGCCCGTCGCCCGGCGGTAGCGCGCCCACGCGGAGGCGTGGTCCACGCGCGATTTCACCTCGTTCGATTGCGCCTCGGTCAGCTTCGACCGCGCGTCGAGCACGTGGAACGTCGTCCGCAATCCCAGGTCGCGCCGGCTCTCCTCCCCGTCGAACCGCTCCTGGGCCAGGACGCGAGCCCGCGCCGTCGCCTCGATCCGCCGCTCGGTCGTCTTGATCTCGCGCGCCGCCTCGCGCACCTCGACGAGGATCGTGTCCTCCAGGGCGCGGCGGCGCAGGATCAGCCGGCGGCGGTCGAGCTCCGCCCGCCGCACCGCGCCGTCGCCGGACCGGTTCTCGAGCGGGATCTCGAGCGCGACCCCCAGGCTCCACGAGTAGGTGTCGCCCCCCCTGAACTCGCGCGTCGAACTCGAGAAGTCGTCCTCGGCCCCGAGCACCTGGCCCGATGCCACCGCCGTCAGCTTGGGCTGCGCCTCGTTGCGGCTCCTCGCGAGCTCGCGCTCCCGGCTCTCCAGCTCCACGAAGATCGCCCGGTACTCGGTCCGCCGCTCCATGGCGTCGCGGAGGCCGGTCTCGACCGCCTGGCGCTCGTCGAGCTCGCCGGAGGGGACGCCCGGGGCGTCCAGCGGCACGATCTGGGCCTCCCCCCTCAGGAGCGCGGGATCCACGAGCCGCTTCAGCCGGTCCATCGCGTCCTGGACCGCGTTGTCGGCGGTGAGGATCCCCTCGACCTGCGAGGCGACGCCCGCCTCGGCCTCCGTGACGTCCACCTTCGCGAGGATGCCGCGGCGCTCCCGGAGCCGGTTGTCCTCGAGGAGCCGGCGCGCCGATTCCAGCGCCTGCTCGCGGAACTTCTTCACCTCGAGGGCCGACACGAGCGTCCAGTAGGCTTCCTGCACGGCGAGGACGGTGTCGGCCAGGAGCTTCTCGAAATCCGCCACCGAGATCCGCCGCGCATTGCGCGCGAGGACGATGGGCGTCGTGTTGACCTCCTCGCCCGCGCCCCGGAGCACCGGCACGGTGACCGAGAGCCCGACGGACTGCTGCCAGAACGGGTCGACCGTGGCGAACGAGGAGTTGGTCTCCTCGCGCTCGACCACGACGCTCAGGTCGTACGTCAGGCCCGCGGGAATCGTGCGCCGGAGCCCCGTCCGGAACAGCGCGTCTTCCGTCGACAGGACCGGGACGCCGACCAGGACATCGCGGGCCGCGAGCCGGTTGCGGCCGCCCGACGCGTCGGCGTAGAGGACGTGATCGAACACGCCGAAGGCCGAGCGGAGGCTTTGATCGTCGATCCAGGGCTGGTAGCGGGAAATTTCGATGTCGATGTTGTGGTTGAGCGCGAGGAACACGCATTCCCGCAGGGACAAGCGTATCTCTTCCGGCGGCTTGGGGGCCGGGAGGGCGCCGTCGGCGCGTCCGGTGGCCGCCAGGACCAGGCCTGCGAAGAGGGCGAAAAGGGTGCGATTCATCGATCCTCCGGGGATGGCGTGACTGGCGGGCATTCTATCGAAATGCGGATTGGAAGGACGAAACCGGGCGTTATACTCATCAGGAGCATCCGTTAATCTCCGGGAGTTTTCGATGTTCATTCGCATCGCGCCGGCCCTCCTCGCGGCCTTCCTCGCGGCGGCGCCCCCGGTCCAGGACCCCGCCGCCCAGAAGGCGCCGGAGTCCGACAAGGACCCCTTCCGGGTTCACATTCGCATGCACCGGAAGATCGCGCCCAAGGTCGTCCAGGTCCAGGCGGCGGGCCAGGTCGGGACGGGGGTCATCATCCGCAGCGACGGCCTGATCCTGACCTCCCCGAGCGCCTGCGGCCCCCGCACGTCGACCGCCAACGTCACGCTCTCCGGCAACCGCCGGATGAAGGGGGACGTCATCGGCCGCCGCAACGACCTCGAACTGGTCCTCCTCAAGGTCGACGCGAAGGACCTTCCGGCGATGGAATTCGCGGATTCGACCAAGGCTCGGATCGGCCAGGTGACGTACGCCTTCGGCGACGTCTGGGGCAGCATCACCATCGACGACCAGGTCGCCATGTCGCTGGGGATCGTGAGCGGGCTGTATGAAGTCGCCACCACCCAGGAGCGGAGCAGCCTGTACACGGGTCCCGTGATCGAGACCAGCGCCGCCGTCAACCAGAACCTCGACGGCGGGCCGCTGGTCGATGCCGAGGGGAAGATGCTCGGGATGATCACCCTCAACTACCATCCCGCGAAGTTCACCGGCATCGCGATCCCGTCCCACATCCTCAAGCCCGAAGTCGAGGTGATGATCAAGGAATTCACCGACGGCGGGCTGGCCAAGGAACCCGGGTTCGTCGGGATCCGTGTGGAGGAAGCCCCGGGTTCGCGGACCGGCGTCGTGATCGTCAGCGTCTCGCGCGGCAGCCCCGCGGAGAAGGCGGGCCTGCGGGAGGGCGACCAGATCCTCCGGATCGACACGGACCGCGTCACCTCCCTGGAGAAATTCGACGAGCTGACCCAGGACATCCGGGCGTCGACCCGGATCCGGTTCCAGGTGGCCCGCGAAGGAAAGAACCTGCCGCCGATCCTCGTGGTCGCCGGCGCTCGTCCGGAGCGGGAACGCAAACCCGAGTACTAACGACACCATGCGCGTGACATCGAGCCTCGCCGCCCTCGCGCTCCTCCTCTGGGGCGCCGCCGCGGCTTCCGCCCAGGCGGACGACGCCGCCATCCTCCGCGCCTTCGAAGGCGGGTACGCGCGCGCCATCGAGAAGGCCGCGGCCGTCACCGTCTCGATCAAGGTCGACCGCCAGCCGGAAAAGCAGCCGCGCCCCGCGTCGCCGGCCGGCATTTTCGGCGGCGTCTTCGCGTTGAGGCCGGACGCGCCCGTCTCCGGATTGATCGTCGAGCCCGACGGATGGATCGCCACGTCCTACTTCAACATCCAGGGCGAGGTGAACGGGATCGAGGTGACGCTTCCCGACGGCGCCATTCAAACCGCCAAGCTGGTGGGCTGGAACGTCGGCGCCGATCTCGCGCTCCTGAAGGTCGAGGCCACCGGACTGCCGACGCTCAAGTCCTCGGATCCGGCCGACCTCCGCACGGGGGACATCGTCCTCGCCGTGGGACGCGCGCCGGACGGCCGGGGCGTGACGGCGAACCCGGGCATCATCAGCGCCGCGGGCCGCCACCGGGGCCGCGCCGTGCAGGTCGACTCCCGCCTCAACTACGGCAACGTGGGAGGACCGCTCGTCGACCTCGAGGGGCATTTCGTCGGCATGACGTCCAAGGTCAGCACCGCCAGCGCCGACAATCGGGGACAAAACTCCGGGGTCGGTTTCGTCCTTCTCTCGTCCAAGGTGGCCGAGCTGCTCCCCGACTTGAAGAAAGGCGCGCAGGTCAGGGGAGGCGAAGGGCGTCCGTACCTGGGCATCATGGGCGACGTGAATTACGACGCCGGCGACGGGGCCAAGGTCACCAGCACCGTGCCCGGCGCCTCGGCGGAAAGGGCCGGCGTGCAACCCGGGGACATCATCCAGGCGGTCGACGGCGCGAAGATCCTGAATTTCAACGATCTCCGCGGGGAGATTTCCAAGCGGAAGATCGGGGACACGGTCAAGGTGAAGATCCGGCGCGGGGCCGACCAGCTCGAGATTCCCGTGCCGCTCGGAGAAAACCCAGGTGAGTAGAGTCTTGAGAACGGTCCTGGCCGCGGCGATCCTGTCCGCGGCGGCGGCCCTCCCGGCGTCGGCCCAGGAGGATCCGGTCAAGGCGCTGCAGAAGCGCGTGCAGGAGGTCGGCCGCAAGGTGAGCGCCGCCTTCGTCTTCTTCGGCGGCGGGTCGGGCATCCTCATCAGCGACGACGGCTGGGTCATCACGAACCACCACGTGATCGCCGGCTCCGGCCGCGGCGGGCTCGAGCCCAAGCTCGAGCCGGTGACCGAGGTCATGCTCCAGGACGCCAAGCCCCGCAAGGGCGAGATCAAGTGCACCGACGCGGTGGGCGACATCGCCCTGGTCAAGCTGAAGCCTGCCGAGGGGGAGAAGTTCCCCTTCATCGAGTTCGCGGACTCCGACAAGCTCGAGGTGGGCCAGTACGTGCTCGCGGTCGGCGCCCCGTTCGGGATCGGCGCGCAGTTCGATCCCGCTCCGGACGCCCGCCACTACCCGTCGGTGTCGCTGGGCATCGTCAGCGCGCTCCACCGCAACCAGGCGCAGTACGGCGACTGCATCCAGACGGACGCGGCGGTCAACCCGGGCAACTCGGGCGGCCCGCTCGTCGACCTGGACGGCCGCCTCGCGGGGATCAACGGCCGCATCCTCACCCGGTACGGCAACCGCGTGAACAGCGGCATCGGATTCGCGATCCCCGCGAACCAGATCAAGAACTTCCTTCCCAGGATGAAGGAGGGCGGGGTCAACCGCCGCATCTACCACGGCACGGTCATCGGGCTGGACCTCTCGGACCAGTCGGAGGAGCTGCCCTCGGTCGTGGTCCGCGAGGTGCACCGGAACACGATGGCGGCGGACCGGGGATTCAGGCAGGGGGACGTCATCCTCGCGGTGAACGGCCACAAGGTGTTCAACCGCAGCCGGTTCGCCGGCATCGTCAGCACATGGCCCGCCGAGTCCGAGGTCAACGTGACGGTGAGGCGCGAGGACAAGACGCTCGATCTGAAGGTCGCCCTCGAGAGCTACCAGCAGCGGGCCATCACCGGCGAAGTCCTGCGGCCGCCTCCGCGGAGCCGCGGGGCGACGGGCGCCACGTTCGCAGACGAGACGCCGGGCAAGGACGGGCCCGTGACGGTGGAGTTCGTGTCGCCGCTCTCCCCCGCCGAAGAGGGAGGGCTCTCGGCCGGGGACGTCGTTCTCAAGATCGACGGCGAGGCCGTGAAGAACCGCAAGACGATCCTCGACCGCGTCCAGAGCCGCAAGCCCGGGGAGTCGGTCACGCTCCGGGTGCTGCGCGAGGGCGAGGAGCGCGACGTCAAGATCAAGCTCGGACTTCTCGGCGGCAACGAGGACTAGGCGCCGTGCCCTCTTTCGACGACGAAGAAGACGGCCGCCCCGCCGACATCATCGAGATCGCGCGGCGCCACTACGAGCGGGGGCGCTACCGCGAGGCGATCCGCGAGCTGAGGGCGGCGATCGCGCGCGCGGCGCCCGACGACCCGCTCCCCGCGGCCCACGCCGTCCTCGCCCTCTGCCTGCGCCGCTCCGGGGAGGAGCGGGAAGCCGGGCGGGAGCTCGTGCGCGCGCTGACCCTCGCGCCGCGCGACCCCTTCGTGAATTTCATCGCCGGGCACGTCTGCCTCGAGTGCGGCGATCCCGCGCGCGCCGAGGAGCATTTCCTGACGTCGCTCGACGTCGCGCCCCGCGACGACGACTACCTGCGGATGCTCGCGGTGTGCCATTCCTTCCGCGGCCAGTACGCGGACGCCCTCGAGGTCGCCCGCCGCGGGCTGGAGATCAACCCCGGCAGCGCCGGCCTGTGGAAGGTCGCGGGCATCTGCGAGCACGGGCTGGGGATGCGCGAGGAGTCGCGCCGGTCGCTCCTGACCGCCGTGCGGCTCGACGAGACGGAGGCCGAGGCCCACCACGCGCTCGGCCTGCAGAGCCTCGAGGCGGACCGGCTGGACGAGGCGGCGGGCTGGTTCCGGCGGGCGCTGAAGGCGAACCCGGGCCTGTCGGCGTCGCGCCGCGGGCTCGTGTGGACGCATTTCTCCCAGATCGTGCGGGACGAATCCGACCGCGCGGAGGGAGCGTGGCCCGCGATCCTCACGGCGGGCATCGTCGGCGTCGTGCTCGTCTTCGCCGTCCTGATCGCGGCGGAGGCGCTGGCCGGCCGGTCGATCCTCGGCGGCGTGGCCGGCCTGGGGGCGATCGCCGGGGCGGTCGCGGCCTACTACGGCAGCCGGTTCCTCATCGCCCGCCGCCGCGCGTCGCGCGAACTCAAGACCCCGGATCCCCGGAAGCCGGAATCCGGGAAGTAGGTTCACTTCAAGGCGTCCAGTTCCCGTCCCAGGCGCTCATACCGGTCCGCGATCCACGCCTCCCCGGACACGGGCGGACTCTTGAGGCGCAGGTCCCACGGCAGGATGAGGATCCGCCGGTCCGGGACGAGCTGCGCCAGGCGATAAACCTCCTCGATGGCCTCGTTGCCGATGGCGAGACAGCCGATGGAGGCCGCGCCGCCGTGGACATAGATGTCGCCGCCGGTGCATCCCTGCCGGCGGTCTTCGGCGTCCGGATAATCCACGCGGATCGACAGGTGAAACCGGCTCGAGGGATTCAGCGTGGTCAGGCGGTAGACGCCTTCCGGAACCTGGCCATCCCCTTCGCGCCGCTTGACGCCCGGGGTCCCGCTGGCCGCGAGGATGGGATAGCTCTTGAGCCGCCGCCCGTCGGCCCAGGCTTCGAGCCGGCGCTCCTCTTTGAAGGCGAGGAGCGTGAGCGTGCGCGGGGGCCACGACCGGCACGACGGCTTGAACATCGCGTCGATTTCCCGTTTCCGCGGGCCGCCCGTGGCGATCCACGCGGCCGCGCCGGCCGCGACGATTCCGACGATGACCGCCGTGATCCGGACAGACCGGGACATACCCCTTCTCCGGGTTCTTTATCGATCCGATTCGCGGCGTGCTTAAAGAAAATCAGGGGCCCCTTTCGGGGCCCCTGATGCTGGATGCCTGAGGGGGGATTCGTCCCTACACCTTCGAATCCACCACCAGGTCCTGGTACATCTCGATCCGGCCCACGACGCGGTAGATCGCCTCGATGTCGTCGTGCGCGAGGAACTCCAGCGGGTACTCCTTGTTCAGGGGCTGGAGGATGATGTGCTCGTTCTGCTCGAGCATGACCTGGCGGACGACGGCCGTCGTCTTGTCCTTCGACTTGAACACGGCGAAGACGATGGAGCCGTGCTTCAGCTTGGGCTCGGGGGTCAGCAGGACCACGTCGCCCTTCGCGAGGCTGAACCCGTCCGGCACTTCCATGGAGTTGTCGCAGATCGTGACCGCGCACCGGGGCTGGACGCCCATCGGCGGAAGCGAGAGCGCGGCGTCGACGAGGGGTCTCGGGAGCCCCGACGCGTCGAGGTCCGCCGGGTAGCCGGTCGTGACGTTGTTCAGCAGGGGCACGCCGGCCGCGGCCGCGCCGCCCCCGGCCGCGCCCTCGAGGATGACCTGCGCCTCATCCTTGATGAGCTTGGGGGCCTTGTCGACGTACGCGAGGCGGACCATCTGCTTCTCGTCGTGCTGGAAAATCCGCGCGAACTTGCGGATGAATTTGACCGACGGGGGATTGACCTTCCCGTTTTCGATCCCCGACACGTAGCCCTTGTGCGACTGGATCTTGCGGGCCACCTGCTCGAGGGTCATGGATCGCTCCTTGCGGAGCCGCTTCACGAGGTCGCCGAATCGAGACATCCCTTTTTCTCCTTTTCCAATCCTGGTCCGTTATCCCACCCGGCCGCGGATCCTCTTGCGGAGGTCCGCGATCCTGACCGGTTTCGAGAGGAAGGCGTCGGCGCCGCTGCGGCGCAGGGCGGCCGGCCCGATTTCGCGACCGTAGGCCGACATGACGAAGATCGCCGGGGCGCGGCCGTCCCCGCGGCGATCCAGGAAGTGGCGGCAGACGTCGAGCCCATTCACGTCGGGGAGCCGCACGTCGAGCAGCACGAGGTCCGGCTGGAACTCCGCCAGGCGCGACGCGGCCTCGAGGGCCGTGGGGGCGGTGACGACGTCGTACCGGTCCTGCAGCGCGTCCTCGAGGAGGCCCGCGAAATCGGCGTCGTCGTCCACGACGAGGATCCGCCGCCGGGGCATGTGGCGCTCGAGGTCGGGGATCCCGCTGCCCTTCATGAAGGCGGCGACGTCCGCGGCCGCGACGCGCCGGTGGCTCCCGCCGGGGAGGCGGAAACCCTTGAGCTTCCCGGAGTCGATCCAGGTGATGACGGTGCGCTTGGTCACCTGGCAGAGCCGGGCGATCTCCCCCGTCGTGTAGAACGCGCGCCGCTTCGGGGCCCCTGTCATGGTGTACAAAGTATAAAAAGTGTACTTCGAGCACAAGGAACATTTTAAGAACGTGCAAAGATTCTTCCGGCCTGAACCCAGGGCCGGTTGGAAAACCTACCGGTGGGAGAGGACGGGCAGGTCGACCGTGAACGCGGTCCCGCCCTTGGGCGGGCTCGACACGGACAGGATTCCGCCGTGGCTGTGGACGATCGTGGCGCTGAGCGCGAGCCCCAGCCCCATGCCCCGACCGTCTTCCTTGGTGGTGTAAAAAGGCTCGAAGATCCGCTTCTGCTCCCGCTTCGGGATCCCGGGCCCCGTGTCCGCGACGGTCACGCGGACCCTCCCGCCGCGGGCCGACGTGGAGACCGTGAGCGTCCCCTTCCCCGCCATGGCCTCGCCCGCGTTCCTCACGAGGTTCAGGAGCACCTGGTTCATCTGGCCGTGGAAGCAGCGCACGGGCGGCAGCCGTCCCAGCCGCCGGCGGACGCGGATCCCCGCCAGGTCCTTCCTCGCCACCGAGAGGGTCTCCACGACGCAGAGGTTCAGGTCCGTGGGCTCGGCCGAGCGCGGGTCGCGGGCGAAATTGCGGAACTCCCGGATCACCTCGCGCGCCGACTCCGCCGCCTTGAGCGCGTCGCGCAGCATCCCCGGCATCGCGACGAGGACCTTGCGCACCTCGGGCGGCGCGCCCTTCGACAGCGCGACGCGCTTCACCATCCCGCACCGCTCGCGCAGGAGCTTCAGGTTCCCGTACACGACGTTGATGGGATTGTTGATCTCGTGCGCGACCCCCGAGACGAGCATGCCGACGAGCGCGAGCTTCTCGTTGCGGAGGCTCTCGGCCTGCGCGTTCTTGAGCGCGGCGAGCGCCCGCCTCTGGTCTTCCAGCGCCCGCTTCTCGGCCGTGACGTCCCGGAAATACCAGACCCGGCCGAGGATGGACCCGTCCCCCGACAGGACCGGGGCGCTGAAGCGGTCGAACGTCCGGCCGTCTTTCAGAAGAACCTCGTCCCGGCTCTCCTCCCGCGGCCTCCCGTAGAGGCGCCGGACGCGCGCCAGGAACTTCCGGGGCCGGACGATTCCCGGCATCGCGTATTGGAGCGCCGCCGAGTCCTTCCGCTTCCGGAGAATCTCGTCCGGAATCCCCCACATCTGCGCGAACCGCCGGTTGACGGACAGGATGCGGCCGTCGGGCGACACGACGAGGATGCCGTCGGGCGACGCCTCGGACTGGCTTTCGAGAACCGATTTCTGGAACCGCACCTCCTCGGTCGCGCGTCGAAGCGCCTCTTCGGCTCTCTTGCGGGGCCCCACGTCCCGGTGGCACGCGGCGTACGCGATCGTCCGTCCCTCGTCGTCCCGCACGGGGAAGAAGACCGTATCCGCGTGGACAACCCGGCCGTCCTCCCGGCGGACCGAAATCTCGCCCTGCCAGAATCCGCGGGCCTGCGCATCCCGGAGCGCGATGCGGAACAGCTTCCACCCGATGAAATGGGCGGGAGTCAACTTCCCGATCAGGTCCCGGTCCAGGTAGCCGAAGAGCCGGCGGTGCGCCTCGTTCCTCTCGAGGTACCGGTACGATGAGGGGTCGGTGACCGCCATGGCGTCGGACATGTTCGCGACGATCTGGCGGTAAAACCGCAGCCTGCGGGCGGCGGTCCGGGTCGGTACGCTCATGGCTTCTCCAGGGGAAGGTCGAACGTGACCACCGCCCCCCGCGCGCCTCCGGTCAGCGCGATGTCGCACCCGTGCGCCTTCAGGATCTCCCGCGACAGCGTCAGCCCGATGCCGAGGCCGCCGTACTTCCGGACGAGCGGGTCGTTCGCGTGCTTGAAGAACGGGAACGACTTCGCCGCCTTCGCCCGGCCGACCCCGACGCCGTTGTCGGTGATCCGCACTTCGGCGCGGTCGCGCCCCCGGCGCGTCACGCGGAGGCTGATCCGCGCGCGGTCCGGCGTGAACTTCTCCGCGTTCGACAGGACGTTTGTCAGGACGCTGTGGATCCGGCGCTCGTCCCCCTCGACGTCCGGCAATCCCCGCGGGATCGAGACGCGGACGTCGAGCGACTTCTTCCGCGACCGGGCCTTGAGCGACGCGACGCATTCCATCACGAGCTCCCGCAGGGGGAACCGGCTCACCTCGATCGCCTCCGGCCGGTAGTGCATCCGGGACAGCGAGAGCAGGTCCTCGATCAGCCGCACCAGCCTCCCGAGGTTGCGGTGGGCGATCTCGAGGCCCTTGTTCATCCGCGCCGGCACCGGTCCGAGCCGGCCCGAGCGGATCAGCTCGAGGTATCCGATCCCCGAGACGAGGGGCGTCTTCAGCTCGTGCGACACGTTGGCGAGGAAGTAGTCCTTGGTGCGGTCGAGCTCCTTCAGCTCCCGGTTGGCCTTCAGCAGCGCCGCCACGGCGCCCTTCAAGTCCTCGGCCAGCCGGACGTTCGTCCGCGCCAGCTCGAAGAGCTCGAGCTCCCGGTCGACCGTGGCCACGAGCTCCGAGGGATCGTACGGCTTGGAGATGAAGCGCTTCACCCCGCCGCGGTTGATGGCGGCCACCGCGACGTCCATGTCGGGATAGGCGGTGATCAGGAGGCGGACCGTGTCGGGATGGCGGATCCGGATTTTCTCGAGGAGCTCGACGCCAGTCATGCCGGGCATGCGCTGGTCGGCGAGGACGAGCTGGACGTCGTGCCGGCGGAGCAGGTCGAGCGCCATCGCGGCGTCGCGCGCGAGCAGGACGCGGTGGCGGTCCTCCAGGATGCGCGCGAGGAGGTTCAGGTTCTCCTGCTCGTCGTCGACGGCCAGGACCGTGTACCGCTTGTTGGCCACGTTCAGTTTCCCGTGCGACCGAACGAGGATCCTGCAACGGCGCCGTTAGAGGTCACGCCGCCCCCGGAACCACTTCACGGCCTCCGCGAGGCCCTCGTCGAGCGTGACCCGCGCCCGGAAGTGGAGTTCGCGCCGGGCGGCCTCGACGTCGGCCAGGGAGTGGAGGATCTCCCCGGGGCGCGGCGGGCGGAAGTCGAGCTCGACCGGCCGGCCCGCGGCGCGCCCGAGCGCGTGGGCCATGTCCGCGACGCTCACGGCGCGTCCGGTCGCCACGTTGAAGACCCGCCCGTGCAGCCCCGGCGCGTCCGACGCGAGGAGGAGGCCCGCCACGACGTCGCCCACGAACGTGAAATCCCGCGTCTGCGTTCCGTCCCCGAAGACGGGGAGCGGGCGGCCCGCCTCGATCGTCTTCAGGAAGATCGGGATCACCGCCGAGTACGGCGAGTCGGGAGCCTGCCGCGGCCCATAGACGTTGAAGAACCGGACCGCGACGAACTCGATGCCCGGGATCGTCGCCCCGAGCCGCTCGCCCGCCAGCTTCGCGACGGCGTACGGCGAGAGCGGGTCGGGCGCAAGGTCCTCGCGTTTCGGCGAGACCGGCGAGTCGCCGTACACCGCCGCGGAACTGACGAAGACGACGCGCCGGACGCCGGCGGCGGCGGCCGCCTGGAGGACCCGCGCGGTGCCCGTGACGTTGACCTCGTTCGATCCCGCGGGATCCGCGAGGCACTGCTGGACGGAGACGACGGCCGCGAGGTGGAAGACGGCGTCGACCCCCTTCATCGCCGCGTCCAGGGCCGGGCGGTCGACGATCGACGCCTGGACGAATTCGGCGTCGGGACGGAGATTCTCGCGACGACCGGTCGAGAGATCGTCGAAGACGCGGACCTTGTCCCCCCGCGACATCAGCGCGTCGACGAGGTGCGACCCGATGAAGCCGGCGCCGCCGGTGACGAGCGCGGTCACAGTCCGAAGACCTCGCCCGCGGCCTTCGTGCTCGCCTCGGCGAACGTCTCGAGCGGCACGTCGAAGAGGGCCGCGACCGCCTCGGCGGTGTGGCGCACGTAGGCGGGCTCGTTCCGCTTTCCCCGGTGCGGGACCGGCGTCAGGTACGGGCAGTCGGTCTCGACCAACAGCCGGTTCATGGGGACCCCCTGGATGGCGGCGCGCAGGCCGTTCGCGTTGGAAAACGTGACCGGGCCCGCGATCGAGAGCACGAAGCCGAGCTCGAGATAGGCGGCCGCGTCGCGAGCGTTCCCCGAGAAGCAGTGGATGACGCCGCGGACGGGCGGCTTCGCCTCCTCGCGCAGGATGGCGCGCACGTCGTCGTGGGCGTCGCGGCAGTGGATGACGATCGCGAGGCCGGTCTCCGCCGCGAGCCGGAGGTGCGCGCGGAAGAGCTTCTTCTGGTTCTCGATCGACGAGAACTTCTTCGCGTAGTCGAGCCCGGTCTCCCCGATCGCGACGACCTTCGGGCGCTTTGCGAAATCACGCAGTCCCGACACATCGTCCACGAACTTGTCGGCTTCGTGCGGGTGGCAGCCGATCGCGGCCCAGACGCCGTCGTTTGCGGCGGCCAGGTCGCACGCGCGGCGCGATCCCTCGACGTCGGTGCCGACGGTGACGATGCGGGTGACGCCCGCGGCGCGCGCCCGGGGGACGAGCTGGTCGCGGTCCGGATCGAACGCGGGGTCGTCCAGGTGCGCGTGGGAATCGGTCAGCATCGGCGCGATTCTAGCTTAGAATTCCCCGATGCCCGTGATCTTCGTGGAGGACACGCAGTCCCGCCCCGTCCCCAAGGTGCGGAAGATGATCCGCGCGGTGACCCAGGCGGTCAGCGGCGCCCTCGGACTGCCGCCGAACACGGTGTGGGTGAGGTATTCGCCGGGCCGGCCCGACCTGTACGGCGAGGGCGCGGACGGGAAGGTGCCGGTGGACGGGCGGCCGGTTTTCGTCTTCGTCCGGATGACGGAGGGGCGCGATCCGAAGC
>DASRJF010000239.1:0-16266 GCA_035649615.1 Planctomycetota bacterium
GATGACGCCGTCGTCCCCGAGGTTCTTGAGCATCTTCTCGGAGACGTTCGGGATGTCGCGGGTGAACTCCTCCTTGCCGAGCTTCGTCTCGCGGATCTCGACCTCGAACTCCTCGATGTGGATCGAGGTGTAGTAGTCCTCCCGGACGAGGCGCTCGCTGACGATGATCGCGTCCTCGAAGTTGTACCCGTCCCAGGGCATGAAGGCGACCGTCACGTTCCGGCCGAGGGCGAGCTCGCCCACCTTCATCGACGGGCCGTCGGCGATGACCTGGCCCTTCGCGACCTTGTCGCCCTCGCGGATGACGGGCCGCTGGTTGAGGCAGGTCCGCTCGTTGAGGCCGTAGTACTTGCGCAGGCGGTAGATCCGGTCGCCCACGATGATCTCCGTCGCCGTGGCGCGCTTCACCGTGCCCGCCTCCTGGGCGCGCACGAGCATGTCGGAGTTCTCGGCGACCCACCGCTCCATGCCGGTGGCCACGATGGGCGGCTCCGTGCGGATGAGCGGGACGGCCTGCCGCTGCATGTTCGAACCCATCAGCGCGCGGTTCGCGTCGTCGTGCTCGAGGAACGGGATGAGCGCGGCCGACACGCCGACGATCTGCGCCGGCGCCACGTCGAGGTACTGGATCTTGTCCGTCTCGACGTACTGGAACTCGCCGTTGACGCGGGCGATGACCCGGCCCTCGGGCAGCTTGGCGCCCTTCTCGAGTTCCATGTCCGCCGGGCCCATGATCTTGTCGACCTCCTCGTCGGCCCGGAGGAAGACGACCCGGTCGGTCATCTTCCCGTTCTTCACCTCGAAGTACGGGGCCGTGAGGAAGCCGTAGTCGTCGACGCTGGCGTAGATCGCCAGCGACGAGATGAGGCCGATGTTCGTGCCTTCGGGCGTCTCGATCGGGCAGACGCGCCCGTAGTGGCTGATGTGGACGTCGCGGACCTCGAAGCCCGCGCGCTTGCGGTTCAGGCCGCCCGGGCCGAGGGCCGACAGGCGCCGCTCGTGCGTCAGCTGGGAGAGCGGGTTCGTCTGGTCGATGACCTGCGACAGCTCGCTGCGGCCGAAGAAGTACTCGATCGCGCTCGACACGGTCTTGGAGTTGATGAGGTTCTTCGGGGAGAGCGTCTCCTGGGCCTGCATGTTGAGGCGCTCGACGATGGAGCGCTTCAGGCGGAGGAAGCCCTTGCGGATCTCCTCGCCCGCGAGCTCGTCGATCGTGCGGACGCGGCGGTTGCCCAGGTGGTCGATGTCGTCGGGGACGCCCTCGCCCTTCCGCATCTTCATGATGTACTTGATCGAGTGGACGACGTCCTCCTTCTGGACCGTCATCTCCGACTCGGGGATGTTCATCGAGAACTTCCGGTTCAGGCGGAACCGGCCGACGCGGCCGAGGCGGTAGCGCTGCGGATCGAAGAAGCGCTCGTAGAAGAGCTGCTTGGCCTTGTCGGTGGTCTGCGGCGTGCCGGGGCGGAGGCGCGAGTAGATCCGGAGCAGCGCCTCCTCGTGCGAATGGGTCTCGTCCTCCTCGATCGTGTTGAGGATGAGCGAGTCGTCCATGTGGGCGATGATGTCGATCGACTTCACGCCCGCGTCCTGGAGGACGGCCAGCATGCCCTTCGGGAACCGCTGGCCGCTCTGGATGAGCTTCTCGTTCTTGCGGGGGTCGGAGACGTCCTTCACGACGACCTTGCCGATCAGCTCCTCTTCGCGGGCGCCGGAGATCTTGATCTCCAGCGTCTCGTGGAACGCCCGCAGGATGTCCTCGTTCGTCGAGAACTCCGGCGAGCAGGCGCGGAGGAACGTCGTCGCCGGGATCTTCCCGCCCTGGTCGATGCGGATGGAGACGCCGTCCTTCTTGGTGACGGCGATCTCGATCCACGAGCCGCGCTCGGGGACGATCCAGCAGGAGTGCATCTTGCGGTCGCCGAGCCGCTCCTCCATGAAGTCGATGCCGGGCGAGCGGTGGAGCTGGTTGACGATGACGCGCTCGGCGCCGTTCACGATGAACGCGCCGCCGCCGATCATGAGGGGGATCTCCCCGAGGTAGACCTCCTCCTCGATCGGGTTCTGCGGCTTGACGAGCCGCAGGCGGACCTTGAGGGGGGCCCCGTACGTGAGCCGGAGCATGCGGCACTCGTCCGCGCTGTAGCGCGGCTGGCCGATCTCGTAGCTCACGTACTCCAGCGAGAGGCTCCCGTCGTAGTTCTTGATCGGGAACGTCTCGCGGAGGATCGACTCCAAGCCGAGGTTGTCCCGCCGGTCGGAAGGGAGCCCCGCCTGCAGGAACTTCACGTACGCCTTGACCTGCAGGTCGGTCAGCGAGGGGATCGGGAACGTTTCCTTGAACCGGCCGAACTGGATCGTTTCGACCATGTAGAGCTCCGATTAGTCAACAACGGAACATCCGCCTCCGCCTCCCGAGGAGGCGAAGTCGGGACGATCGGCCGGGTTACTTGATCTCGACCTCGGCGCCCGCGTCCTTCAGCTCCTTGGCGAGCTTCTCGGCCTCGGGCTTGGGGACTCCGGTCTTGACGGCGGAGCCGCCCTTTTCGACGAGGTCCTTCGCCTCCTTGAGGCCCAGGTTCGTCGCCGCGCGGACCACCTTGATGACGTTGATCTTGTTCGCGCCGGCCGCCTTCAGGATGACGTCGAACGCGGTCTGCTCCTCCTTGGGAGCCGCCGCCGCGCCGGCCCCCGGCGCCGCGACCATCATGCCGCCGCCGCCGGACGCCGCCTTGACGCCCAGCTTCTCCTCGAGCGCCTTGACCGCGCCCGACACCCACAGGACGTTCTGCTTCGAGATGAACTCGGCGAGGAACTGGGTGCGCTCCGCATCCTCCAGCTTGCTGACCTCGTCGACCAAACCGCTCACGTTGCCCATCGGATCCTCCAACGCGGAATCGCGTCGCGATTCCCCATCCATACTCGCTTCACGCCGCTCGCCCTGAAGCAAAGCGCAGCGCTTGCTTCAGGGCTCGGGCCTCCTGACGCCGTGTGGAAGCGAACGTTCCGGCGCCGGGGAGAAGCGTGCCCTTTAGCGGCCAGCCATCAGCTGCCGGCTGCCGGTCCTCGGCAGCGGGGAGCTGAACGCTGTCCGCCGATCGCTAGGCCTTCGTCTCCTTCAGCTTCGTCTCGTACGCCGCCAGGACTCCCAGGATCTGCCGCACGCTCTCGTGCAGGACGTTGACGAACTGCTGGGCCGGCGCCTGGAGGGTGCCGAGCAGCGTCGAGAGCAGCTCCTCGCGGCTGGGCAGCTTCGACAGGGCCGCGATGTCGGCGGGCGACATCGGCTTCCCCTCGACCTGCGCGCCGCGCACGGAGGCCTTCTCGGTCTTCTCCCGGAACGCGGTCAGCTTCTTCGCCAGGACGACCGGGTCCGAGCCCACGACGAGCGCGTTCATGCCCGTCAGGTGCTTCTGGAGGTCCTTGAGGCCCATCTTCTCGAACGCGTGGTGCGCGACCGAGTTCTTCAGCACCGTCAGCTTCGCCTTGGCCTCGCGCAGGTCGCGCCGGAGCTCGACCGACTGGTTGGCGGTCATGCCTTGCGTGTTCACGAGGACGTAGTTCCTCTGCTTCTCGTGCTTCTTCACGAGCTCATCGACCATCCGCCTGCGCAATACCTTCGACATGGCTGTATCTCTTACCTAGCGACCCAGGATCACCCGGTTCATCGGTCAAGCCGTGCTGCGACGGGGCTCGTCCGCCTTCATTCCCTTCCTAGGAGACGACGTCCAGCGGAATCCCGGGCCCCATCGAGGGGCTCACGACGGCCCCTTCCATATAGTGGCCCTTCACCGTCGCCGGCTTCAGCGACCGGATATGCTCGAGGAACGCCTCGATGTTGGCCTTCAGGTCGCCTTCGCTGAAGGAGACCTTGCCCACCGCCGCCTGCACGTTGCCGCCGGCGTCGGTCCGGAACTCGATCTTGCCCGCCTTGAACTCCCGCACCGCGGTCCGGATGTCGTCGGTGACCGTCCCCGACTTCGGCGACGGCATCTTGCCCTGGGGGCCGAGCACCTTGCCGAGCTTCGCGATCACCTTCATCGTCCGCGGCAGGGCGAGGGCGACGTCGAAGTCGAGCCAGCCGCCCTCGATCTTCTTCGCGAGCTCCTCCATGCCGACCTCGTCCGCCCCGAGCTCCGACGCCAGGCGCGCCTCGTCGCCGTCGGCGAAGACGATCACCTTGCGCGTCTTGCCGATGCCCTTCGGCAGGGCGAGCGACCCGCGGAGCGCCTGCTCGCTCTTCTTGGGGTCGACGTTGAGCTTGACCGCGATCTCGACCGTGGGGTCGAACTTGGTCGATCCCATCGTCTTCAGGATCTTCACGGCGTCGTCGATCGCGTACTTCTTCCGGGCGTCGACGCGCTCGGCTTCCTTCTTGTACCGCTTGCCGTGGGGTCTCATAGCCAGCTTTAAGCTTTAAGCTCTAAGCTTTAAGCTCTTCCTCCAACGAAGCCTTCGTGATTCACCGCTTTTCCCTCTGGCTTAAAGCTTATGGCTTAAAGCTTAGAGCTATCCTTCGACCTTGATTCCCATGTTCCGGGCCGTGCCCTCGATCGTCCGGATCGCGGCCTCCATCGTGGGCGCGTTGAGGTCCTTCATCTTGACCTTCGCGATCTCCTCGAGATGCGCGCGGGTCACGGTGCCGACCTTTTCCTTGTTCGGCATCCCGCTCCCTTTCACGACGTTCGCGTGCTTTTTCAGGAGGACGCTCGCGGGCGGCGTCTTGTACACGATGTCGAACGTGCGGTCCTTGTAGACCGTCACGATGCAGGGAACCGTCAGGCCGGCTTCCTTCTTGGTCGCGTCGTTGAACCGCTTCACGAACTCGCCGATGTTGACGCCGTGCTGGCCGAGCGCGGGGCCCACCGGCGGCGCGGGCGTCGCCTGCCCGCCCGGGCACTGGATCTTGATCTTCACCATCACTTCTTTTGTTTTTGGCGGCATGTCAGTTAGCTCTCAGCAATCAGCCTTGGATCCGCTCCACTTCGTCGAGATCCAGCTCGACGGTCGTCGACTTCTCAAACATCGGGATCGCCACTCGAACGGTTCCCCGCGCGGCATCCACCCGCTCCACGGCGCCGCTGAAGTTCGAGAAGGCGCCCTTGGTCACGCAGACCGTGTCGCCTTCGTTCAGGTCGGCCGTCGCCACGTTGTCCGTCATCCGTTCCTTCCGGCTTGGAGCTTGAAGCTTGAAGCTTGAAGCTGTCTTAAGTCTTCTCAACCTGCCAATATTCCAGGTCCACTTTCGTCGCGCGGCCGAAGATCGTGATCGTGACGCTCACGAGGCCCTTCTGCGGGTTGATCTCCTCGACCAGCCCGTCGAAGTTCTCGAACGCGCCTTCCTTGATCCGGACCTGGTCGCCCTTCTGGAAGTCGATCTTGATCTTGGGACGGTCCTCCTCGTCGGCCGACTGCGCGGACTTCATCTTGGCGACCTCGTGCTCGGCCATCGGGATCGGCTCCTTCAGGCCGAGGAAGTCCCCGATGCCCGGCGTCTCCCGCACGAGGAACCACGAGTCCTTGTTGATCGCCATCTCGATCATGATGTAGCCCGGGTAGAGCTTCTTGTCCCGGACGGTTTTCCGGCCGCTGCGGATCTCCGTCACCTTCTCCATGGGCACGATCACGTCGGTGATCGATTCCGCGAGGCCGGCGGAGGCGACGCGGCGCTTGAGCGCCTCGGCGACCTGCTCCTCCCGGCCGCTCTGGACGCGCACCACGTACCACTTCTTATCCGTCGTTTCGGTCATCAGAATCCGATCCTGAATTTCTGCATCAGCGGGGACAGCAGGTGGTCCGCGCCGAACAGGAACATCGACAGGAGGAACACGAGCACGAGCACCACGACCGTCGACCCGATCCATTCGCGCCGCGTGGGCCACGACACCCGCTTCATCTCGCCCTGGGTGTCGATCAGGAACTCGCCCATCTTGGGGCGGTTGACGAACACGTGGAACGCCACGAACGAGCCCAGGAAGAACGCCGCGGCCGGGAAAAAGACCGCCCTCAACGTGACCTTGGCCCCCAGCAGGGGCACCTGCGCCAGCCCGTTCTCCCCTCCGAACCACTTGCTGCCCCACTCGGGCAGCTGGTGGACCGCGACGGCGCCGAACAGCGCGATCACGCCGAATCCCACGTACGCCGCGAGCCGGGCCCAGCGCCCCTGCCCCGGCTTC
Source organism: Planctomycetota bacterium (assembly GCA_035649615.1). Lineage (GTDB taxonomy): Bacteria > Planctomycetota > MHYJ01 > MHYJ01 > JACPRB01 > DASRJF01. The sequence goes on from DASRJF010000239.1 coordinate 6,177, forward strand.
AGGTAACCGAGCCGCTTCGAGAGCTTCGCGATGACGAACCACGCCAGGCCGGCGAACGTCGCGGCGGCGACCCCCGCCCACGCGTTGACCGGAAGCTCCTTCAGGCTGGCCACCGCGGGCGAGCCGAGGAAGTACACCGTCGCGGCGAGGCAGAACGCCGCGGCCAGCGAGGCGGCGAACAGGATTTTCCGGAGATTGGCGTCCGACACCGCCGGGGCCGTGGTCTCGGGCCGGGGCGCCGCGCGTTCAAAATCCTCTTCGCTCTCGGCCACTTTCATGCCGCCCATTGTGCTCGCTTCCGCTCGCACCGCTCTAAGCTCTAAGCTCTAAGCTCTAAGCCACCCGACGTTCCGCCGAAAGCCACTCCGCCGATCGCAGGAAGCCGGGAGCGGGCCGCTCGAAGCCGCGCCCGTCTCTATCCGCCTTCCCGTTCAATCCTCATGCGCAGGTCCGTGGCAGGACCGGTGGGACTCGAACCCACAACCCCCGGTTTTGGAGACCGGTAGTCTACCAGTTGACCTACGGTCCTGTTTGACGACCCCGGGGCCGCGTCATTACTTCTTCTTTTCCTTGTGCGGCACCCGCTGGCGGCACTTGGGGCAGAATTTCTTCAGCTCCAGCTTCGCCTGGCTCTTGCTGTCCTTGGTCGTGCGGTAGTACCGCGTGCTGCACGCCGTGCACTCCAGGAAGATCGCCTCGCGCGCCATGTCCGCTCCTACTTCACGATCTTGGTCACGACACCCGAGCCGACGGTCTTGCCGCCTTCGCGGATGGCGAACCGGAGGTTGTTGTCCATGGCGATCGGGCTGATGAGCTGGACCTTGACCGGCGCGTTGTCGCCGGGCATGACCATCTCCGTGCCCGGCATCAGTTCCACGGCGCCGGTGACGTCGGTCGTGCGGAAGTAGAACTGGGGCCGGTAGCCCTTGAAGAACGGCGTCGAGCGCCCGCCCTCGTCCTTCGACAGCGCGTAGATCTGCGCCTCGAAATCGGTGTGCGGCGTGATCGAGCCGGGTTTCGCGATGACCATCCCGCGCTCCAGCTGCTCCTTGTCGATGCCGCGGAGGAGGACGCCGACGTTGTCGCCGGCCTGGCCCGACTCGAGCTCCTTCTGGAACGCCTCGACGCCCGTGATGGTGCTCTTGAGCGGCTCCTTGTTGAACCCGACGATCTCGACTTCGTCGCCGATCTTGCAGACGCCGCGCTCGATGCGGCCCGTGCCGACCGTGCCGCGGCCCTTGATCGAGAAGACGTCCTCGATCTGCATGAGGAAGGGCTTGTCCATCTCGCGCGGGGGCAGCGGGATGTAGTCGTCCAGCGCCTCCATGAGCTTCTTGATGGGCTCCATCGCCTTCGCGTCCTTCGGATTCTGGACGGCGAGGAGGGCCTGCCCGCGGATGATCGGCGTCTTCTCGCCGTTGAAGCCGTTCTTGGTGAGGAGGTCGCGGATCTCCATCTCGACCAGGTCGAGCAGCTCGGGGTCGTCGACGAGGTCGACCTTGTTCAGGAAGACGACCATCGACGGGACCTGCACTTGGCGCGCGAGGAGCACGTGCTCCTTCGTCTGGGGCATCGGGCCGTCCGCGGCGCTGACGACGAGGATCGCGCCGTCCATCTGCGCGGCGCCCGTGATCATGTTCTTGATGTAGTCGACGTGGCCCGGGCAGTCGATGTGCGCGTAGTGGCGCTTGTCCGACTCGTACTCGACGTGCGAGATGGCGATCGTGATGATTTTCGACGGGTCGCGGCGGCCGTCCTTCTCGGACGCCTTGGCGATCTCGTCGTACGTACGGACCTTCCCGCGGCCCAGCGCGGCGCTGACCGCGGTCAGGGCGGCCGTCAGCGTCGTCTTGCCGTGGTCGATGTGACCGATCGTTCCGACGTTGACGTGCGGCTTGGTCCGCTGGAACTTTTCCTTAGCCATGACTCGCATCCCTCCAGAGATGGTCCTTGTTCACGATTCGTTCGCCCGGGGCGCCCGCCCCCGCCGCTTCGGAAATCTAAAGCTGGCGATGGGGCTTGAACCCACGACCTCCCCCTTACCAAGGGGGTGCTCTACCACTGAGCTACGCCAGCAGGTCGAGTCCCACCCTTCGCCCGGATTCCGTCTCTGCCGGTCAATTCCCGTGGGGCTACCGGTGGCAAGCGCCCGATGCAGAGACAAAAGCGCCCTCCGCAGGGTTTTTGTGTACGAAACCGGTCGGCCTCGGCGGAAAGAACTCCCCCGAAACTTTTCTGCTTGAAGGGGCCAAATATAGCAGGAGTCGTGCCAGTGTCAATCCAAAAACTGAATTTTAGGGAGGGTTTGGACAGTTTTCAGACATTTGACAACAGACTTCAGAAGGTGGTTGCCCAGTGTCCGTCATCCGTTCCCGGAGATCTCAAATCCAAGCCGACGTTGCCTTGACCCGAATCGCAAACGGCGACTAGAATCGCCTCGCGCTGGGGTAGCTCAAAAGCAGAGCACCGGTTTTGTAAACCGGCGGTTGTGGGTGCGATTCCCATCCCCAGCTTTTCCTGTTTCGCCCGGAGTTGAGTTCGCGGAAAGCCACTCGCCGTTCCTGATGTCTGAAGTCTGAATTCCGACAACTGCGCTTTCCTTCAGCTCACTTCTCTGATAGATCATTGGCGCAGTAAGGGCAGGTACCCAAGCGGCCAAAGGGGACAGACTGTAAATCTGTTGTCTTCGGACTTCGGGGGTTCAAATCCCTCCCTGCCCATTCGCCTTCGCCCCGGACTTGTTTCCGGGTTTCTGTCGGGGCTTCGGCGGAATGTTGTTCTGGAGAATCGAGTGTCGGCGGGCCTGCCCCGCCGTAGCACCGACAGAAACTGATCGGAAGAGATAAGATCAGTGCGCAGGCGGGCGTAGCTCAATGGTAGAGCTCCAGCCTTCCAAGCTGGACGTTGCGGGTTCGAGCCCCGTCGCCCGCTCTTTCCAGGATCATTTCAAGTAGATCAGTTCTCCGCCCGCGTTTCCCCGCCCGATCACGACCGCGGCCGGCAGCTCCCCCTCCACCGCGCCGTTCGCCGCGCGCCACGCGTCGAGCGCCCGCGCCTCCGCCACGCGGCGCCACGCGCCGCCGCCGGCGACGAGCGCGGCCAGCGCCCCGGTGTCGACGAGGTCCCGCCGGTACCATCCCCACGCGTCCTTCCCGTCGAACTTCGCGAAGTTCCGCCCCTCGCGCACGCACGCGTCGCGCCTCCGTCGGGCGTCGACTTCCCGCTGCGCCCGCGCGAACTGCATGAGCCGCGCCGCCCGGAGTTTATGGCCCGCGCGATCGCCCGCCGCGCCGGAGTCGTACGCCCGGAAGAACCGCAGGCGATCCGCGCGCGAGGCCGGGATCATGCGGACAATCTTCGCGAGCGACCGCAGCCGCGCCGTCTCCGACAGCGGGCGGCCCACGCGCACCTTCTCGAAATCGATGAGCCTCAGGTCCGGGTGCGCCCCCGGCTTCGCGAGCACGTTCGTCGGATTGAAATCGGACTGGTCGACGCCCGCGTCGTGGACCCGTCTCGCCCACCGGCCGTACTCCGCGATGAGCTCCCGGCGGCGCGGCGACGAGGCGAGCAGGTGATCGAGACGGATCCGGTCGTGCTCCTTCGCGATGACGACGCAGCTCTCCCCCCGGCGCTCGCCGATCGCGACGAACGGCAGCGTGGGAACCCCCCGCTCCAGCGCCCCCACCAGCGCGGCGAGCTCGCGACCGGCGCGCGAGCCCAGGACGGCGGCCTTCAACCGGTGAAGCGTGCTGCGTCGCTTGTAGATCTTCACCAGGAAGTCGCGCCCGTCGGCGTGGATTTCCACCGTGCGCTTGATGTTGAGGTCCTTGACCGGGCGGGCGATCTTGAGGAGGTCGCCGAAGTGCGCCAGCGCGCCGGACTTGAACGACGCGTGCCAGCCGTTCGCGACCCTCCAGCGCCAGCCTCCCGCTTTCATCGAGGCGTATTTAGGCATGACCTGCTTCCGTCGTGGGAGGGGCGACGCGCCGGTCAAGTCCGAGGCGCCGCGGACAAAGCAGCAGCTGCCATCCGAGCACGGCCGCCGATTCCGCGAGCCGCCCCCGCGCGCGGGGCCACGCTCCCACCGCGAGGACCAGGGCCGCGGCCCAGACGATCGTCTCCACGAGGCCCTTCACGGGATAGACGATTCGAAGGACGACGTGGCCGACGGGACGGTGCTTCTTGAAGTAGGCGAACCGCGAACGCGCCTGCTCGATCTTGGCGCGCACCCGCACCGCCCGGCGCGTCTGTCCCTGCAAGTGGGTGATCTTCACCGACGGCAGGACCATCACCTTCAGGCCCCGGTCGCGCGCCCGGCGGCAATAGTCGGTCTCTTCATAAAGGTAGAAGAAGGTCTCGTCGAAACCGCCCAGGTCCTCCGCGACGGAGCGGCGCGTCACGAAGCAGGCCCCGACAAGGTTGTCGACCTCGAAGGGCCCGGCGCGCTCCTGGAGCCGGCTCGGGTACTGGCGCGGGTTGAGACGCCGCAGCAGGCTCTTGTTCAGGAGTTCCGTCGCGAGCCCCGGCTCGACGTCGAACGAGTGCTGGGGCCGCCCGTCCTCGTGCAGGAGCTGGGGACCCACCACGGCGCACGCGGGCGTGCGGTCGAGGAACTCCGCCAGGCTTCGAAGCGAACCCTTCGGCAGGCGCGTGTCGTTGTTGACGAGCGCGATCACGCGGCCCGCCGCCGCCCGCATCCCCTGGTTCGCCGCCGGACCATAGCCGCGGTTGTCCGCGTTCCGGATCACGCGCAGCACGGGGAGCGCTTCCGCGGCCGCGTCGGCGGTCCCGTCGGACGACCCGTTGTCCACGAGGATGATCTCGTGCTCCAGTCCGCCCGCGGCGCCGCCGATCGTGCCGAGGCAATCCAGGGTCATGTCGCGTCCGTTCAGGGCGACGATGACGACCGACAAGTCCATGGGGTTGGATTGTAGCGGAGGCGCCGGACGTTAGGATGATCCCGGGTGATTACCTTCACGATGTCCGCCCTGGCGCTGTTCGCGTCCGCCGCTCCCGCCCAGGCAACGGAGATCTTCTTCGAAGCGCCCGGAGACGCCACGGATCTTCAATTGCGCCAAGCCGCCAAGTCGCTGGCCGCGCGGTGCGACGCCCTGGATCTCAAGGGCGTGACCGGCGCGCCCGCGTCCCGGGAAGAAGACGCGACGAAGCGGATCCGCCTGGCGTTTCCGAAGGGACACCCGAAGGAGAATCTCAAGGCCGTCGATTTCATGGCGTCCTTCCCGGCCGCGAAAGTCGACCTGAGGATCATCCACAAGGTGGGCAAGTCGGATACGTCCAGGTACCCGCCCGGGGGAGCCGCGCCCGACGGCGCCACCTGGGTCAAGACCCTCGAGTGGAATCGCACCGCGGATCCGTTCCCCCTGTATCGAAAGACCGACAAGGAATCCTTCTGGCTGCTCCGGGACCAGCCCGTCCTCGAAGGCACGGGACAGGTCAAGGTGTTCCATCACGGCGGGGGCGACTTCTACCGGCAGAAGCTCGAAGCCGGGGTCTACCTGGAGTTTTCCAAGGACCTCACCCGGGCCCTGTTCTCGACCGTCACGAAAGATCCGGATGATCCCAAGAAAGACGTCCTGCTCGTCGCCCTCTTCATTGATGACGTGAAGATGGTGACGGGCGGCGGAGCGATGCGGTGGTACCTCACCTCCACTCCCAACGACGGAAAGACCCCGGACAAGGGCCTGTGGTCGATCGAGGAGCTCACGAAATCGCGGACCCTCCAGGTCCTGCTGAAGCATCCCCTCCCGTTCGCCCTCAAGCGAGCCGGATAAATCCCCGGGAACCGCGGCGAATGACGCCGCGTCAAACCCTGTATGGAGACTCCAAGGGGGACGCGGGTCTCCCGCGGCTTCCGCTGATACAATCGGGGCGGGCAAGATCATGGTTCGCGTGTATCGAAAACCGTTCGGCTTCCAGGGGAAGCTCTTTTTAGTCGTCCTGCTCGCCCTCGTAGCGGGATTCCTGTGGGCGATGGCGGATTCCGGCCGCAGCTTCGCCGACGTGGCCAAGATCATCGCTCCCGGCGAGCCGACCCCGACCGCGGCGCCGCCTCCGCCGCCCCGCGTTCCCGGGCCCCCGCCGCCTCCGATGCCGGGCAAGCCTCCGGTCGTCCCGAACGTGCCGACCCCCGGTCCCGTCATGCCCGTGCCCTACTCCCCCGAGAAGATGACCGCGCTGTTCGAGGAGATCGACGGGCACCTGAAGCGGGGCCGCATCAAGGAGGCGCGCGAACTGCTCCGGCGCCAGGACGCGTCGCTCGTCCCCGGCCCCCAGGTGGAGAAGTTCCGCAAGACCGAGGCGGACCTCGGCCGCTACCACCAGCTCCTGCTCGAGACCATTCCCGGCGCGGCGATCGACCTCCCCCAGATCGCGGAGCTCGACCTGAAGAGCGGCGGCGCGCTCATCGTGAAGAACCTGCAGGAAGGCGAGACCGAAATCCGATACGAGACGCTCAACGGAATCCGCGCGACGCAGAAGAAGACCTTCGTCACCGCCATTCGCCGGCCCCCGAAGGAGGCCTACGGCGTGCTCGTCGACGAGGAGCTGGAGAAGCAGGCCACGTACCGGGGAATCCGGATCACGAAGAACAGGACCCCCACCGGGATCGAATGGAAATTCCTGGATCCCGCGCAGGGCCCCGCGCCCGGGTACGCCTTCTTCGAGCTCGCGGACTTCTGCGCCCGCAACGGTCGGAACACCCGCCTCGTGCCGCTCTTCGAGGAGGGCCTCCAGCGCGACCCCAACCTCGCGTCCACGGTCTTCGAGAAGAAGGCGGCCCAGTTCGTCGACATTTTCCTGTACTTCATCACGATCCAGGCCAAGGAAGACGCCCAAGGCGCCTACGACGTCCTGAAGAAGCGCTACCAGATGAGCAAGGCGTACCGGGAGCGCATCGAGGGGGACCGGGACATCCGCGACGCCTACGCGGAGCTCTTCGACACGTCCATCGCGAAGGGGCCGGATCCCGCCCCGCCCGCGACCGAGGGTTCGACGCCGCCGGCGCCGAGTCCGGATCCGGAGCCGCCGCCGGATGTCCCGCCGCCTCCGACGCCCGAGCCTCCGCCGCCGCCGCCGCCGGGCACTCCACCCGCGCCGCCCGCGGCGCCCCCTGCGCCTCCGCCCAAGCCTCCGGTCGTGGATGAGGATCCCGACAAGGTCGATGGCGCCGCGCCCACGACGCTCCCGCCGAACTCGCCCTCGAAGGCGGTGGATCTCGTGAAGAAAGGCGACGAGCTCTTCAAGCAGGCGATGAAGCACGTGCTGAACTCGGACTCCCAGAAGAACCCCAACGGCTGGGTCGAGGAGAACCGCAAGGCGCTCGCGCTGCTCACCCAGGCGTTCGACAAGTGCTACTACCCGGCCCAGGAAGTCTTTGAGAAGGCCAAGAAGGACATCCCGCGCACGCTCACCAACCGCGTGCGCCAGTGCCAGATGACCAAGGTCATGTGCCGCAAGAGAGACGTCGCGGCGCGCTAAGAGAAGAAGTCCGGGGTCCTGGGCCCGTCCGGAGTCCGGAGTCCAAAGTCCGTCCAAGATCCGGATGTCGGACTGAAAATTGTCAACGGATTGAACTTTCCCAGGACTGAAGTCCGGCATGTGACGCCTGCCCACAAGCGGCCGAGCATTGGCGCTTTGTTCTTTCCCCCCTCCGGTTATAATCACCTTTGCGACATGCCCAATACACCCAAGGTGGAAGACCAGGAAACCGAAGCGCTCCGGCGCCGCCTGGCGGAGCTGGAGATGATCTCCGCCTTTCACGAAGAGGCGGGGCGCATCCTCGGTCCCAACCCCTCCCCCGGGGCCCTCCAGGAACTGCTCGATCTCATCCGGGTCCGGTTCGGCATCCGGTCGGCCGTGTTCCAGCGCGTAGATGCGGCGGCCCAGGAGCTCGTGCCCGGGGCCGCCTCACCCACCTTCACGAGCAAGCCCGTGAAGCTCAGGATGGGAGACGGACCCGCGGGCCAGGCGGCCCAGACGGGGAAGCCGGTCCGCGCCGAGTCGCCGGACGTCGGCTCCTTCCTCTCGATTCCGCTGCGCGTCTCGGGGCGCACGGTGGGCGTGCTCGACCTGGCGGACGTCGCGACCGGCAAGTTCACCGACGGCGTGGCCGCGGCCTTGGAATCGGTGGCGTGCCGGCTCACTCAATTCCTCGAGGCCCGCCCCGGGGACCCGAGCGCGGAATCGCGCCGCGAGGACCGGTACCGGTCGATCGTGGAGAACGCCGCCTATCCCATCATGACGCTCGACCCCGCGGGCAACTTCACCTGGGCCAACCGGGCGACCCTCGCCTTGCTCGGCTACGGCCGGGGCGAGCTGGACGGCCTCAACGTGACGCAGATCATCCGGAAGGGCCACGTCCGCACGATCTTCACGGCGATCAAGGAGTGCGCGGAGGGCCTCGAGGTCCGCGCGCAGAGGATCGACGTCGCCACGCGCCGGGGCGAGGAGCGGACCGCCGAGATGTCCTGCAACCCGCTCCGCGAGAACGGCGCGTACGTCGGGCTCGAGATGACGCTGCGCGACATCACCGACAAGGTCGTGATCGAGAAGCTGAAGAAGAACTACACCGACTCCCTCGAGGAGGCGGTCATCGCCCGGACGAGCGAGATCAAGGACACGCAGCGCGCCGCGATCCTCGCGATCGCGAACCTGGCGGAGTCGATCGACGACGACACGGGCGGGCACATCCAGCGGATCCAGCACTACACCCGCGTCCTCGGCGAGGAGATGCGCAAGATCCCGAAGTTCAAGGAGGAGGTCACGGAGGAGTACGTGGAGCTGATCCACGACCTCTCGCCGCTGCACGACCTCGGGAAAGTCGGCATCCGCGACTACATCCTCCAGAAGACCGACAAGCTGACGTCCGAAGAGTTCGAGAAGATGAAGGAGCACACGGTCATCGGCGCCCACGCCTTGAACATGGCGGGCCAGATGATCCACCGCGAGAGCATCTTCTCGATCGGCGAGATGATCGCCCACTACCACCACGAGAAGTGGGACGGGTCGGGCTACCCCGCCGTCGACATCGGCGGCGAGCACCGGCCCCTGCGGGGCGAGGAGATCCCGCTCTGCGCGCGCATCGTGGCGCTGGCCGACGTCTACGACGCGCTCACGTCGAAGCGGCCCTACAAGATGCCCTTCCCCCACGAGACGACGCGCGAGATGATCGTGGCGCAGTCGGGGAAGCACTTCGATCCCGAGGTCGTCCAGGCCTTCCTCCGCCGCGAGTCGGACTTCGTCCGGATCCGCGAGCAGTTCCCGGACACCGCGATGCCCCCCGGCAAGCCGTTCGAGCTCCCCGCTCGCGATCGCGTATAATCCCGCGTCTATGGCCGCCCGCGCCCAACCCCGCGTCTTTCGCGGCTCCGTCGACGGACGCGGCCGCCGCGTCGCCGTCGTCGCGGGCCGGTTCAACGAGTACGTCACGAAGCACCTCGTCGAGGGATGCCTCGACGCGCTGGAGGCGCACGGCGTCTCGCGCGACCGCGTGGACCTCGTGTGGGTGCCGGGCGCCTTCGAGATCCCGACCGCGGCGCGCCGGCTGGCGAAGCGGGGCGACGTCGACGCGATCATCGCCCTGGGCTGCGTGATCCGCGGCGAGACGCCCCATTTCGACCACGTCTGCCGGGAGACGGCCCGGGGGATCGGCGAGGTCGGGCGGCGCACCGGCGTTCCCGCGATCTTCGGCGTCCTCACGGTCGACACCCTCGAGCAGGCGATCGAGCGCGCGGGGACGAAGCTTGGCAACAAGGGGCGCGAGGCGGCGGAGGCGGCGATCGAGATGGCGAACCTGGTCCGGAGCCTGTAGACCGAATCTCGAAATTCGAATTTCGAATTTCGGGATCCTGGAACGAGCCTGTATAAGGGACCCGAGATTCGAGATTCGAAATTCGCTCTTTGAGCCATGCGTAAGCGCACCAAGGCAAGGGAACTCGCCCTCCAAGCCCTCTATCAATTCGATCTCCGGGGCGAGGAAGTGAGGTCCGACGTCGACGAGCTCCTGGCCCGGGCCACGGAGGACGAGGAGGTCCTCGACTTCGCCCGGACGCTCATCGAGGGCGCGTGGCTG
>DASRJF010000240.1:0-9127 GCA_035649615.1 Planctomycetota bacterium
TCGCGGTCGCGCAGGAGCCGCGCGTACTCGAGCACCCGGAACGTCGCGCCGTAGGCCGGGAGCGCGGCGACCGCCGCCTCCTTCGTCGCGAAGTCGTGGCTGCGCAAGGCGAGGATGAGGTCGAATCCCTTCAGCTCCTCCACCCCCACGCTCGATCCCTTCCTCCCGCCCCGCGCGAACTCGGATTCGTGGATCGGCGCGTCGCGCACGATCAGCGACGTCGTCGCGGTGGCCTGGACGGTCCCGTCCGACGCCGTGATCTTGATCCCGTCGTACCGCCCGCCCTGCGAGTAGCCGGCGTCCCAGTAGAGCTCGCCGGTCACGGGATCGATCGACGCCCCTTCCGGCAACCCCGTCGCCGAGAACGCGAGGAGATCGCCGTCCGGATCCCAGGCGTCGACGCGCACGTAGAGCGGCTTTCCCTCCAGCGCCTCGATCTCCGCCGGCAGGCGCAGGAACGGCTTGAGATTCCGGCCGTCGGCGTGGGGCAGCGCGAACGTCTTGTCCTCCGACCCGAGCAGCGCGCCGTCCTTTCCCTGGAAGCCGAATCGGATGACGCGCGCCCCGGCCAGCGCCGGATCGGCGGAACAGGTGAGCGATCCGGACTCGTCGATCGCCGCGCCCGGGGGCCCTCCCACCAGGACGGCCTTCACCCCCGCCTGCGCCGCCAGCCCGTCGAGCTTCACCGCGACGGGGCCCTTCGCGAGATCGCCCGTCAGCGCGATTTTCGGGCGGTTGAAAGGATAGACTTCGATGTTCCACACGCGATGGCCGGAGAGGAGGCCGTCGTCGCGCCGCACCCGCTTGTTCTGGAAGTCGATCCGGAGCGCGACCTCGTGCTTGCCCGCCTTGAGGCTGAGCCCGCGCGCCTTCAACCCGGTCGTCTTGTCCTTCGAGGCGACCCGCGACGTGTCGCGGACGGCATCGACATACCACGCCGCCGAGAGGCTGCCCAGCGCGGCCGCCTTCCCCTCCGTGAGGACGGCGTTGGCCGAGAACGAGAACTCGTCGTCGAGAAAACCCCGGACCGACGCGGTCAGCGGAAGCGCGGAGTCGATCGGCGAGACGAGCGAGTAGAGGCACTTCTCCATCTGCTCGAAGCAGACGACGCACAACGGGTCGGACGACGACCGCATGCGGCACGTGGGCGACGGCCGGTAGTACCCCTTCGCCCGGTAGTAGGCGCCTTCATAGGAACCGACCTGGACCCCCTTGGGCGTCGGATTGTTCCAGTAGTGCCACTTGACCTTGAGCGGATCGGCTTCCTTGGTGGTGTTGATGTGGAAGCGCTCGTCGGCCGCGTCGTAGTCGCCGTGGCGGCCCGTGTCCGACTCGTTCACGTACTCGTCGTCGAGGCGGGCGAACGCGTGCCCCATCTCGTGGATCGCCGTCTCGTCGATGCCGCCGCTCGCGTCGAGCGTCAGGACGCCGCCGCCTCCCGTGGCGCGGACGTCCTTGACGTTGGCGATGACGCAGACGAGGTCCGCGTCCGGCGCCAGCGTCGCGACTTCCCACGCTTTCGTGCGGTCGCACGTCAGGATGCCGTCCTCGACCTTCGACCCGAGCCGCGACCTCCCGTTGCGGATCCCGCTCGTCGCCTCGACGATGCCGACGCGGTGGAAGTTCACGTAGCTCGGGTAGTTCGCCATGGGCTCGACTTTCAACACCGCCTTCACGAGGAGGTCGGCGATCGCGTGGTACTTCGGCTGTTCGGCCTCGGTCCAACCGTCGCACGCGAAGACGATGTCGAGCCGCTTCGAGACGTCGCCCCGCGAGACGAGCGTCGTGACCTCCGAGACCCCCAGCTCCTTTCTTCGCGCCTCGTGCCCTTTCTTCGCCTCCGCGGCCCGGGCGGCGGCCGCGTCCGCGGCCTCCTTCTCGAGCTGCTTCGCGATCGCGGCGGGCGCCATCGCCAGGGCGTTGGGCATGAACGCCTCGGCGTCGAGCTTGTTCAGCTCCTCGAGGTCGGGGATCGCGGCCTTCGGATCGAGGGTCCGGGCGGCCGCGAACTCCCACCGGGCCTGGCGGTGGAGCTTGTTCTGGCGGCAGTACTCCGCGAGCTGGAGGCGCTTCGCCGCGTCGTTCCCGGCGAGGATCGACCGCGCCCGCCACACGGAGTAGGGGAGGAGGTCGTCCCACCGGAAGACGCGCTCGCCCCGGTCGGTCATGAGCGTGATCAGCTCGTCGTCCGTCCACGCCAGGATTCCCGAGCTCGAGACGTCGGCGGTGGCGAGGGTCAGGAGGCGGGGAGGCATCTTGGGCCGGGCCGCGGGTTCCTCCTCCTGCCGGCCGCCGACGAACAGGGCCGGGAGGAGGACAGGGAGCAGCCAAAGCCGGACCGTCACGTGCGGAATGATAACACCTCCTTGGTGGAGGATCTGTTTCCGCCACTCACTTCCCAGGCTCTTGATCCGGATTCGTGCGGACCCCATTGATACATTTGCCGGCGCCTTCGATCTTGAAGTCAGGCCCGGGGTTCTATGTTAGAATGGCCCCGGTTCCCCAACCTTTCCTAGACAGCGCCACAGGATGATTCGTTACCAGGGGACGAAGCGGCGCGACCCGGTGAATTCGTGCGTCCACGCGGGGGCAGATCGCTGAACGCTGACGGCTGACGGTTTGCGCTATGGCTCACCTGGTTTTCATCGACGGCAAGTACATGGGCTCCACCTTGCCGCTCGCCTCGGTGAACACGATCGGGCGCGCCACCGACAGCGACTTCCAGTTCCTCGAGCCGGGCATCCTCGACCGCCACGCGGTCATCCGCTACAAGGACGGCCAGTACCGCATCCTCCGCATGGACCCCGGCGCCGGCGTCGCCGTCAACAACACGGACGTCACGGAGGAGGTGCTCCGCCACGGGGACATGATCGTCCTCGGCCACCTCACGGTCCTCTTCAGCGACGAGACGCCCTCCCTCCCCACGGACTACCTGGCGCCCATGTCCTCCTCCCCCGGCGACGACACGGAGGCCGTCATCGAAACGCGCGTCAAGCAGCTCAACGACCCCGCCGAGGCGGTCGCCCTCATCCGGCGGGACAACCGGCTCTCCGGCGATCTCGAGACGCTGTACCGCGTCGCGTCCACGATCAACGCGACGCTGAATCTCGACGAGATGTTCCGCACGCTGAACGAGATCCTCTTCCAGGTCTTCCGCCCCGACCGGGTCTTCATCCTCCTCGCGGACGAGCGATCGAACCTGCGCGTCGCCAGCCAGCGCGTCAGCGAGCGCAGCACGGTGACCGGCTTCGTCAAGGTCAGCGGCACCATCCTCAAGGAGGTCGTCGAGCGGCGCGAGGGGATCCTCACGCTCGACGCCGCGGCCGACGAGCGGTTCAAGAAGGGCGACTCGATCGTCAACCAGGACATCCAGTCCGCGCTCTGCGTGCCGATCGCCAAGCGCGAGAAGCTCCTCGGCGCCATCTACATCGACTCGCTGACGATCACGCACCCGTTCAACCGCGAGGACCTGAGCCTCCTGAACGCCATCGCGCCGCTCGTCGCCCTCGCCGTCGAAAACGTGCTCAACTACGAGCGGTCGGTCGAGTACAGCCGCAAGCTCCTCCACCTCGGCGAGACGACGCGCCGCATCAGCTCGTTCCTGTCGCGGGAGGCGATCCACCGCGAGGCCGTGGAGAGCGCGTGCCGGATCTTCGCCTCGGACAAGGCGACGCTGCTGATCGCGGACGCCCGCGGGGAGCTGAGCGTCGCCTACTCGTCGCACCTTCCCCGCGCGGAATGGCCGCGCATCCTTCTCCACCCCGGCGAGCGGTGGGCGGGCCAGGCGTACCACTACTGCAAGCCCATCCTCAAGACCGAGGCGCCGCTGCCGGATTTCCCGCCGCTCCGCACCTACGAGAGCCGCTCGTTCCTCATCGTGCCGGTCGTCGCCCGCAGCGAGGGGGCCCGCTCGACGCCGCGGCCCGTCGGCGTCCTGTGCGTCACCGACAAGAAGACGCGCACCGCGTTCGACGCCCACGACCAGGAGTTCATGACGATTTTCGCCGCGCAGGTCGGCATCACGCTCCAGAACGCCCGCCTGTTCGAGCGGTCCACGGTCGACACGCTCACGGGCCTCTACACGCGCCAGTTCTTCTTCGCCCGCCTCGAGGAGTCCGTCGCCGCCTGCCGCTCGACGAGCTCCCCGCTCACCGCGTTCATGCTCGACCTCGACCAGTTCAAGGAGAAGAACGACCAGTTCGGCCACGCCGCGGGCGACATCGTCCTGGCCATGTCCGCGAGCGTGGCGCGGGGGCGCGTCGAGGCGGCCGAGGGCACCGTCGCGCGCTTCGGCGGCGAGGAGTTCATCGGCATGCTGCCGGGCACGCCCCTGGCGCGGGCGCTCGAGGTCGCCGAGGACATCCGGCGCGACACCGAGAAGCGGAAGATCGAGGTCGAGGGCAAGGAGATCCCGACCACGGTCAGCATCGGGGTCGCGGAATTGCGGGAGAGCGACACGCCCGAGACGCTCGTGCGGCGGGCGGACGCGGCGCTTTACGCGGCGAAGCGGGCGGGGCGGAATCGGGTGATGGCGAACGAGAGCGAAAAGTAATGCCAGTTCTGAGTTCCGAGTTCGGCGTTCTGAGTTCGTTCGGAGTTCGTGGTTCCCGAACTCAGAACACAGAACGAACTCAGAACCCAGAACTCCGAACTCCGAACTCCTGTCGGCTCAGGCTTCCTTCCCCGGCGACCGCTTCTTCAGGGTGAGCTTGATCGGCACCTCTTTGAACGGCAGGTACATCCTCATCTTGTTCTCGAGGTACCGCTTGTAGTCCGGCGTGAAGTTCAACGGGTCGTTGACGAACACCACGAACGTCGGCGGCGCCTTCCGCGTCTGGGTCGAATAGAAGATCTTCGGCTCCCGCGTCCCGCGCGTCCCCGGCGACCGCTCCGCCTGCGCCCGCCGGATCGCCCGGTTCACGTCGGCCGTCGGGATCTGCTGCGACGCCTGGTGGACGAGGTCCGTCGCCACCTTGAAGACGTCCCAGATCCGGTCGCCGTTCAGGGCCGAGATCATCATCACCGGCGCGTAGGCCAGCACCGGCATCGCCTTGTCGATGTACTTCTCGAATTCTTCCGGCGAGTGCTTCTTCGGCACCCGGTCCCACTTGTTGAGCACGATGACGCAGGGCTTCTTCCGCTCCTCGATCTGCCCGGCGATGCGCTTGTCGACCTCGGTGACCTTCTCCATCACGTCGATCATGAGGATCACCGCATCGGCGCGGGCGATCGCCTCGACGGTGCGCACCTGCGAGAACATTTCGACGGTGTCCTCGGTCTTCCCCTTCTTCCGCAGCCCGGCCGTGTCGATCAGGATGTACTCGCTCTTTCCCTTCTGCACGTGGACGTCGACCGCGTCGCGCGTCGTCCCCGGCATCTCGTTGACGACGACCCGCTCCTCCCCCGCCAACGCGTTGACCAGGGTCGACTTCCCGACGTTGCGCTTCCCGACGACCGCGATCTTCGGCGGCGCCTTTCCCGCCTTGGAGCCGGGCAGGCGGCGCAGGACCTCCTCCACGAGCTCGCCGACGAACCGCCGGTGGGCGCAGCTGACGGCGTACGCGTCGCCGAAGCCCAGCTCCCCCATCTCGGGCAGGCGGGCGTCGAACCGGGGGTTGTCGCTCTTGTTCGCAATGAGCATGACGTCCTTCCCCGCGCGGCGGAGGCGGCGGGCGATCTCCTTGTCGCGCGCCGTGACCCCCTCGATCGCGTCGACCACGAAGAGGATCAGGTCGGCGCGCTCGATGGCGAACCGGATCTGGCGCTCGACCGATTCGAAGAACCGGTCCTCGCGCCCGAGGCCGATGCCCGCGGTGTCGACGAGCTCGAACGACTCGCCTCTCATCTCGACGACGGCGGCGACGCGGTCGCGCGTCACGCCGGGCTTGGGATCGACGATCGAGATCCGCCGGCCCGCCATCGCGTTGAGGAGCGATGACTTGCCGACGTTCTGGCGGCCGACGATCGCGATCACCGGAAGTGTGGTCATGAGGGAGGAATGGGGAATGCGGAATTGGGAATCAGGAATGGAATCGGGAATCAGATTCCTCATTCCTCATTCCTCATTCCATTCCATATTCCTAATTCCTAATTCATCATTCAGCGGCCACCCAGCGAGTCGGGAATTATACTATCGGGATCCCGTGAAACGCTTCCTGACCCAGGCCAATCTCATTCTGGCCGCGCTTTTCCTCGGTCTCGCGTTCGGCGCGGCCGCCAGCGCGACGGACCTGTTCCAGACCCTTCCCAGCCTGAAGGGGCTCTTCGAGACCGCGGGCGGCCTCTTCAAGAACCTGATCTTCATGATCGTCGCGCCGCTGGTGGTCTTTTCGCTGATCGGCGGGATGCTGGGGATCGGCGACCTGCGCCGGCTCGGCCGCGTCGCGTGGAAGACGCTCGCGATCTACGCCGTGACGGCCGCGACCGCGTGCATCCTGGCCCTGGTCCTGGTCAACGTGGTCCAGCCGGGAAAGGCCGTCCCCCCGGAAACGCGGGACCGGATCGCGGCGGAGTACCAGAAGGACAAGGGCCGGCTCGTGGCGAGCGGCGAGACGAACAAGCCCACCGTGTGGTCGTTCATCCAGTCCCTCGTTCCCACCAACGTCCTCCACGTGGCCTCGGACAAGGACAACCGGCTGATGCTGCCGGTGATTTTCTTCTCCATCTTCTTCGGGCTCGCGGCGGCGACGCTCGAACCGGCGCGACGGGAGCGGTTCGCGGAATTCGTCCAGACGCTCACGGACATTTTCATCCGCATGATCCGGGCCGTCATGTGGTTCGCGCCGGCCGGCGTCTTCTGCCTGATCGCCGTGAGCATCGGCACGATGGGCCTGTCGGTCGTCGGCGCGCTGGCGGTCTACGCCGGCGTGGTGCTCGCGGTCCTCGCGGTCCACCTGTTCGGGGTGTACGGGCTCGTGATCCGGCTCCTCACCAAGCTGAGCTTCGCGAACTTCCTGCGCGCCTCGAGGCCGGCGCTGGTCACGGCGTTCGGCACGTCGTCCAGCGCGGCGTCCCTTCCGGTCAACATGGAAGTCGTGACGAACCGGCTGAACGTGTCGAAGGAAGTCACGTCGTTCGTCCTCCCGATCGGGACGACGGTCAACATGGACGGCACGGCGATCATGCAGACGGTGGCGACCGTGTTCCTCGCCCAGCTCTATTCGATCCCGCTGGGGATCACGGACCAGCTGCTGGTCGTCCTGATGGCGATGCTGGCGGCGATCGGCACGGCGCCGATCCCGAGCGCCGGGATCGCGATGCTCGTCATCATCCTGGGACCGCTCAACATTCCGCTCGAAGGCATCGCGCTCATCTGGGCGGTCGACCGGCCGCTGGACATGGCGCGCACCGTGGTCAATGTCGCGGGGGACGGCGTCGCGGCGGCCGCGGTCGCCGCCAGCGAGGGGGAGGACGTCAAGTACATCCCCGCGGTGACGTAGCCATGCCCCGACGATTTCGCGATCCCCACGAACAGGTTCCGCTCCGGGATTTGCCCGCCGCGGCCCTGCGCGCCTCGTTGCGGGAGGGATACACCCGGGCCGACCTGAAGGCCGACGCCCTGGCGGGCGTCGTCGTCGGCATCGTCGCGCTCCCCCTGTCGATGGCGCTGTCGATCGCCGTCGGCGTCGCGCCCCAGCACGGCTTGTACACGGCGGTCATCGGAGGCTTCATCGTCGCGCTCCTGGGCGGGTCCCGGGTCCAGGTCACGGGTCCCACGGCGGCGTTCGTGGTCATCCTCGCGCCGATCGTGGCGAGGTTCGGACTGTCCGGCCTGCTCCTCGCCGGCTTCATGGCCGGCGCCATCCTGTGCGTCATGGGGCTGCTGCGCCTGGGGAGGCTCATCGAGTTCATCCCCCACCCCGTGACGACGGGATTCACCGCCGGCATCGCCGTCGTCATCGCGGTCCTGCAGATCAAGGACCTCTTCGGGCTGCATCCGGCCGGATCGCCGGATCATTTCTTCGAATACCTCTGGACGATGTGGCAGGCGCGCGGCGGGTTTTCGATGTCGGAGCTCGCGATCGGGCTCGGCACGCTGGCGGTTCTCGTGTTTCTACCCAAGCTGACCAATCACGTGCCGGGGCCGGTGGTCGCGCTGCCGTTCGCCGCGCTGGCGGGCGCGCTGCTGCCGCACGTCATCGCGGGATTCCACGTCGAGACCATCGCGACGAAATTCCACACGCAGATCGGGGATCACCTGGTCTCGGGAATCCCGAGGCTTCCCCCGCTCCCGTCGATTCCCTGGCACGGCGTGACGTTCGGCCTGGTCCAGGATCTCCTGCCCGCGGCATTCGCGATCGCGATGCTCGGGGCGATCGAATCGCTGCTGTGCGCGGTCGTCGCGGACGGCATGGCGCGGACGAAGCACGATCCGGACTCGGAACTGCTCGCGCTGGGCGTCGGCAACCTGGCGACGCCCCTGTTCGGCGGGATTCCCGCGACGGGGGCGATCGCGCGCACGGCGACGAGCCTGCGGTTCGGCGCGCGGTCCCCGGTGGCGGCCATGGTGCATTCGATCGCGGTGCTGGCGGCGATCGTGGGCGGGGCGGGGCTGATCGGCTATCTCCCGATGGCGTCGCTCGCCGCGCTCCTCCTCATGGTCGCGTGGAACATGGCGGATCTCCCCCACTTCATGCGCATCATCCGGGTGGCGCCCCGGAGCGACGTCGCGGTGCTCCTGGTCTGCTTCGGCCTGACGGTGGCCTTCGACATGGTGATCGCCGTCGGCGTCGGCGTCGTGTTCGCCGCCCTGCTCTTCATGCGCCGGATGGCGGCGATGACGAAGACCGAGATCGCGGTCGGGAAACACCCGGCGCTGCCGCGCGACCTTCCGCCCGGGGTCGTCGTCTACGACATCGACGGCCCGCTCTTCTTCGGCGCCGCGGAGAAGGCGATGGCGACGCTCGGGATCATCGGCGACCGGGCGCACGTCGTGATCCTGAGGATGGAAAGCGTGCCCTACATCGACGCGACGGGCCTCGTGGCGCTCGAGAGCGCGCTCGAAGCCCTGGCGCAGCGCCGCTGCATGACGGTCCTGCTGGGCCTCCAGCGCCAGCCGCGGCGGATCCTGCGCACCGCGGGCCTCGGCCCGAAGCCCGGGTGGATCCGGATCGCGCCCGACGCCGAG
>DASRJF010000241.1:0-4173 GCA_035649615.1 Planctomycetota bacterium
GTGGGAGAAGTGGGCGATCATGGCCGGCCAGAGCGATTCCGTGCGGTGGCGCAGCCAACCCAGCCAGGCGCCGAACAGGAAGAAGGGAACCAGGATGGGCAGGCTCCAGTGCATGATCGAGAAGGCCAGCGCCGACACGACTATCGCGTCCCACGACTTCATGGTGTCGCGCAGCGTCGTCTGCAGGATCCCGCGGAAGGCCAGTTCCTCGACCAAGGCGGGCTGGATGCAAATGAGGAGGATGATCCAGCCCCAACCGTAGCCGTGGGGGAAAAAGAGCGACGAATACGTGAACTCGGCACCGATCGCCTGTTGCAGCCACCCGGCGAACAGGCTGATGAGGGCGGCGATCGGCCAGGCCGCGAGCGCCGGATACGCCAGCCATCGCGCGCCGCCTTTGGGGAACCTGAAGAGCCGGAACACCTCGCGACGGAACGCGGCCGCCCAGCCCACCGTCATCGTGAACGTGAAGGCGTCGATCCCCATCATGACCTGGACGGCGGCGGGCCCCTCGCCGGCCGCCGCGACCGACACGATCCCGGCCACGAGCCAGATCAGGTAGAAGCCGAGGACGCGCCGGACGGGAGAGTTGCTGCCCTGGACATCGTAGAGAATCTGGCGGGCGGAGAGGCGGGGGGGAGGCCGCGTCACCCCGGCCCGGACGGGATGGCCGCAATCCGGGCAAAAGCTGGCTCCCTCGCGGAGGATGTTACCGCACGTTCGGCAGATGGCCCATTCCGGAACGACGGGGGGACCCGGTTCCGGGGGGAGTCCCGGGTCAGACTCCATGCTCCTGCATCCGCTGGTACTTGCGGGCGGAGTCCACCGCCTTGATCAGGAAGGCGATGATGATGACCTTGAGGATGAGGCCCCGGACCAGCTCCTTGGGGTCGATCGCCGCGCTCGCCACCTGGACGGTGATGAAGAGGATGAGGGCCGCGAGGGTGGCCGGCAGCGGCTTGACCTTCGCCCAGAACCACAGTCCGAGGTAGCACAGGGCCAGCAGGACATTGATGCCCACGAGGATCGCGACCAGCCTGGAGCTCTTCCGGTATTCCACGGCCGCCTCTTCCACCTTCTCCTGGTCGAACTGGTCATTTCCCCGGGCCGCGTCGATCTCCCGTCGGGCCTTCGCCAGTTCGCTGGAGGCGATGAAGTAGACGGCGACGGAGCCGATGAACGCGAGGATCGCCACGACCAGGATGGTCGTGCGGCCCGAGCGGATCCGCTGCTGGTGGGTCTGCTTCTCATGCTTCAGCCCGATGCGCGCGCCGATGTCGCGCGCGTCCGCCGCCGACACCTGGATCTGGAATCCGCACGACGAGCAGAACTTTTCCCCGACCGGCACGGCGGTTCCGCACTTGGGGCACTTGGAGGGAGCGTTCATGGTCTGTCTCTCCAGGGGGGTACGGGTTCTCCATCTACGGTACTCCTCGACTCCCGCCCAGTACAAAAGGTTTCTTGCAGGCGAGTTCGAAGTTCGTCCCACGTCCGAAGTCCGATGTCTTTCACAATGAGTCCGAAGGGCTCCCCAATCCGTTACACTTCACAGCCGGTATGAAGCTCAACGTGCCGTTGCTCGTCGGCGCCGCCGTGGTCGCCGCCGGGCTCGCCGCCCTCGTCCTCTGGCAGCCCGAGCCGAAGCCCGAGGAGACCGCCGCCGCGTCCCTCGACAGGATCCGCGCCGAGCTCCGCGAGAAGGGCGGCGTGGAGGGGCGCGACTTCATCCTCGACCCGCCCGTCTTCCTCAAGCGCGGCGACGACGAGATGATCGTCCGCATCGACATCCGGTTTCCCAACCGCGAGCCCGGCCGCGAATTCCACCGCCTGCTCCGCGGCGACAAGGGATGGGAGGTCGACCGCAACATCTGGCGGAGCTTCATCGATTTCGCCAAGGCGGAGGAGAAGGCCGCCCGCGACCGCTGCGCCAAACGGCTCCAGGAGCGCTACCAGGATGCCGTCAACATCCCGGGCGAGAACGTGCGCGTCGGGTTCCGGATGATGGAAATGCCGGTGACGGGAACCCCGGACGTCCGCCTCGCGGGGTACATCGACATCGCGTACGTCGACAGGGGCGCCGAGGGGATGTACGTCGAGGAGTTCACGTTCGAGAAGGGGGCCTGGAAGATGGAGGGCACGACGGGAAGGCTCTTCGACAAGGGGCCCCGGCCCGGATCCGGCCGCTCGCCATGACCCTCGCCGTCGACGCGATCACGTTCGACTGCTACGGGACGCTGATCGACTGGGACCGCGGCCTGCGGCAGTACCTGACGCGCCTCCTCATCGCGAAGCGCGTCTCGGTGCCGGCGGACGAGCTCCACAAGACCTGGGAGGCGATGCAGTTCATCCGGCTGAGCCGGCCCTACCGCCGGTACCGCGTCATCCTCGCCGAGAGCCTCGAGGACGCCCTGCGCCGGTTCAAGGTCACCTACGACCCGGAAGACGGGCAGCGCCTCGCCCACGCCATGGGCTCGTGGCGGCCGTTCAAGGACGTGCCCGAGGGCCTCGCCCGGCTCAAGCGCAAGTTCAAGCTGGGGATCGTCTCCAACACCGACCGCGACATCATGAGCCGGACGCTCACGTACTTCGGAACCGAGATGGACGTGGTCGTCATCGCGGAGGACGTGAAGGCCTACAAGCCGTCGCCGAAGGGCTTCGAGGAGGCCCTCAAGCGGCTGAGCCTGCCGCCGGAGCGCGTCCTCCACGCCGCGTTCGGGGTGGCGTACGACCTCGGTGCGGCCAAGAACCTCGGCATGAAGCTCGCGCTGGTCCGGCGCGGGCAAGTCGATCACCTGTCCGCGCCGCTCGACCTGGAAGTCGCCTCGATCACGGAGCTCGCAGATAAATTGGGAGCCTGAATCAGCTCCCAGCGATCAGCGCTCGGCTCCTGAAGCCAATAGCTGACAGCTTTTCGGAAGCCACCAGCGATCAGCGGACGGCCAGAAACGCGCGGAAGCTGTGGTGCCGCCTCCGGCTGATCGCTCATCGCTGGGCGCTTCGGGACAGCTGCCTGCCGTGAGCTTCATGAGCTGGAAGCGGGTTGCTGTGCGCTCCTCGTGAGCTTTACTATCCCGCTCGCCGCTGCTAAAATAGACCTTTCATTCCTTCCTCTTGAGGACCGCACATGAAGGTCAAATGCGCCCGCGGACCGCTCCACGAGGCGTTCCAGCTCGCCCTCGCGGTCGTTCCCCAGCGCAGCACGATCCCCGCCGTCACGAACGTCAAGCTCTCCGCGTCGGGCTCCGGGAAGAACGCCCAGCTCGAGCTGTCCTGCACGGACCTCGAGTTCGGCCTCAAGGTCCGGATCCCCGCCCTCGAGGTGAAGGAGGAGGGGACGGTCGTCCTCCCCGCGCTCCGCATGTCGGGCATCCTCCGCGAGGCGGGCGACGCCGATGTCGTCCTCGACTCGGACGGCCCGCTCGCCCACGTGAAGGCGTCGGGCGCCTCCTTCAAGCTCGTCGGGATCGACCCCGCGGACTTCCCCGCCGTGCCCGGCTTCGAGGAGAAGGGGGCGCTCCAAGTCGACACGAAGGACCTCGGCGAGATGATCCGCCGCACGCAGTTCGCGGTCTCGAGCGAAGTCGTCCGCTACGCCCTCACGGGGCAGCTCTTCGAGATCCACGGCAAGGAACTGCGGATGGTCGCCAGCGACGGCAAGCGCCTGGCGTACATCCGGAGCCGCGGCGCCGGCAAGGGGGGCGACGGCAAGAACGTGCGCGTCATCGTGCCGACCAAGACGATGACGCTCCTCGACCGCCTGCTGACCGACGAGGACGAGTCCGTCTGGCTCCACGTCGAGGAGACCCAGATCCGCCTGAAGACGTCGCGCGCGATGATCTTCTCGCGCCTGATCGACGGCAACTTCCCCGACTACGAGGCCGTCATCCCGAATGACCGCGACAAGAAGATCACGCTGGAGCGGGAGCCGTTCCACGCGGCCGTGCGGAAGGCCTCGCTCATGACGACCGACAAGACGCGCGCGGTGAAGTTCACGTTCGCCAAGGGGAAGCTCACGCTCTTCACGCGGACCCAGGACGTCGGCGAGGCGAGCGTCGAGCTGCCGATCGACTACCGCGGCGAGGAGATCGACGTCACGTTCAATCCCGACTATGTCGTGGATTACCTCAAGGTCGTGCCCGACGAGACGGTCGAGCTGCACCTGAAGGATCGGGC
>DASRJF010000242.1:0-2201 GCA_035649615.1 Planctomycetota bacterium
CACGCCATGGTTGAGCAGGAAGTCCACCACGCGGCCTTCCGGTCGCTCGATTGCCGCCCACAGCTCGATCCCTTGCGCTCGCCATTCGTCCAGCTCGCGGCCCCACTCGGTCAACCCCTCCGCCGAGTGCGGCACCGTACGTGTAAACCGGACCCGATCTCTTTGGACACCGTCTCGACTACGATGACGGCAGCCAAGGAGGTCGACGATGAAGGGATCCAAGCGGAAGCCGACTCCTGGCAGTGAACCGGCGGCGACGGAGGCCCCCGAGCTCCCGGAGCGGTGGAGCGCGGCGCGAAAGACGGAGCTGGTGCTGCGGCTCTTGCGCGGCGAGGCGTTGGACGCGGTCTCGCGGGAGAGCCAGGTGCCGGCGCACGAGTTGGAGAGCTGGAAACGGGTGTTCCTCGAGCAGGGCACCCGGGGCCTGCGTATCCGCGGGGAGCCGGAGGAGCGCGAGCTGACACTCGCCCGCGCCAAGATCGGGGAACTGATGATGCGGCTGGAGTTGGCCGAGGACCTCATCGAAAAAAGCTAACATGAAAGTGATGTCATCCTCCTTCGCGTGGTCGAGTTCGACACCTGAAGGAGGGCGCAATGTACTCGATCGGCGTGGACTTTCATAAGGCGTACTCCCACATGACCGTCATGGACGCGCAGGGCCAGGTGGTGCGGGCGGGTAAGGTGCCGAACACCGCCGAGGCGGTCCATGCCTTCGTGGCCCCCTATCGCGGTGACGCGCAGGCCGTCCTCGAAGCCACGCGGAACTGGACCGTGATGTACGACATGCTGGAGCGGGAACTCCGCGCCGTCTACTTGGCGCACCCGCTGAAAGTCCGGGCGATTGCAGAAGCCCGGATCAAAACGGATCGAATCGACTCAAAGATCCTGGCGCACCTCTTGCGCTGTGACTTGCTGCCGACGGCATACGTGCGGCCGCGGGAGCAGCGGGTCAGCCAGCAGATTCTGCGCCAGCGGATGTTCATGGTGCGCGTCCGCACGATGGTCAAGAACCGGATTCACGTCCTCATTGACCGGCAACTCGACGTCCGCGAAGTTGCCGCGCAGTTTAGCGACCTCTTCGGTGGTGCTGGCCTGGCGTGGTTGCGAGCGGTGGGTCTCACCGACATCGAACGCCGGTTGCTGAACGCCGAGCTCGCCTTGTTCGAAGCCGTCCAGGAGCGGATTGCCGAGAGCGACAGTCTCGTCCGGAGCTTGGCGGCGGGGGATCCGCGCGTGCGGTGGATGCGGACCATTCCGGGATTCGGACGCTTTTTCGCGGTCTTGGTGGTCCACGAGATTGGAACCATTCGACGCTTTTCCACCCCGGAGAAGCTCAGCGCCTACGCGGGCCTCGTCCCCTCGGTCCACGCGTCAGGCGGCAAGGTGTTTCATGGGCGCCTCACGAAGCAAGGCAATAAGTGGCTGCGTTGGGCCGTCGTGGAGGCGGTGCGTCCGGCAGTGACGACCGATCCGGACCTGCGGCGATACTACGAGCGCCTCCGCCAGCGGAAAGGACCGAATCCTGCCAAGGTCGCCACGGCGCGGCGCCTGCTGCTCCTTGCCCATCGTGTCCTCAGCCAGGAGCGCCCGTACCGGAAGCCTGAATCCGTGACAGAGAGACCGCGACCTCGGACTGCCCTCATGAACCCCCTACCGGCGGCGGGATGATCCCGACGCGCGTTCCGAAAAAAGGATAGGGAGTCCGAGGATCCAATCGTTAGCCTGCGGGCTGAAAGAGGCGCCGCGAATAGAAGGGTGATCCTCGAGATCGACCGCGAAGAGAACTGCTCGAAAGGAAGAGAGGATCGATCGCACTCAAGAAGGGCTTGACAACGGCTTTCATAGAAGGGGCTTCACGGACGAGTGGAAGCGGCGCGCGCGATGAAGGGCCAGGTGAGCCGCGCCACGCAGCGACCCTATCCCCTGACGATGATCTGCGCCGTCCATCGGGTCGCGCGCTCGAGTGTGTACGCCGCTGGTCGGCCGCCGTCGGCGCCTGGGCCGGCGACGAAACCCGGGCCCAAGACGCGCCACAGCGATGCCGAGATCGTGGAGGCGATCGGAGCGGTCCTCGCCGCGTGCCCGTTCCATGGCGAAGGCTATCGCAAAGTTCGAGCTCGCCTGGCCCATCGCGGGCTACACCTCGGGGGCAAGCGGGTCCTACGGCTCATGCGCGCCCACGGGCTCCTGGCGCCCCGACG
>DASRJF010000243.1:0-10240 GCA_035649615.1 Planctomycetota bacterium
TCCATAAATATGCAGATCCGGGTGAAGGATCGCCGCGCCGGCCGCCACGAGGAGATCCTCCACGTGGTGGGCGCGGAGGTCGTCCGCACGCAGGAGGAGCTGCGGCGCAAGCTCGCGGCGCGGGGGTACCCCGTCGACCAGGGGACGCTGTCGCGGGACGTGCGGGAGCTCGGGCTCGTGAAGGTCCCGGGGCAGGACGGGGAGGGGACCCATTATGCGCTGGCGCGGGCGCCGGGCCCGGCCGCGTCGGCCGACCCCGCGGCGGCGGTCGCGCGGTTCGCGCGGTCGGCGGACTGGTCGGGAAACCTGGTCGTGGTGGCGACAGACGCGGGGAACGCGGGCCCGCTCGGCCTGGCCGTCGACCGGCTTGGATGGAAGGAAATCCTCGGCACGGTGGCCGGGGACGATACGCTGCTCATCGTGGTTCGCGAGGGCGCGCGGGCGCGCGCCGTCGCCGAACGGATCAAGTCCCTGGCCGGCATGTAGCCCGCCTTCGCCCGCTGGGACGGGCTTCGGCGGGGTGAGGACATAGAGAGGATTATGAAAAAGATCGTGTTGGCGTACTCCGGCGGTCTCGATACTTCCGTCATCATGAGATGGCTGATCGAAAAGTACCGCTGCGAAGTCGTGGCGTTCGTCGCCGATCTCGGCCAGGGCGAAGATGTCCCCGGCATCGTCCGCAAGGCGAAGGAGACGGGGGCGTCCAAGGTCCACGTGCGCGACCTCCGCGAGGAGTTCGTGCGCGACTTCGTCTGGCCGTCGGTCCGGGCGAACGCCGTCTACGAAGGCTCGTACCTGATGGGCACCTCGCTCGCGCGGCCCATCATCGCGCGCCACCAGGTGCTCGTCGCCCGCGAGGAGAAGGCGGAGGCCCTCGCCCACGGCGCGACGGGGAAGGGGAACGACCAGGTGAGGTTCGAACTCACGGCCCGCGCCCTCGCGCCCGACCTGAAGATCGTCGCGCCCTGGCGCGAGTGGGAGTTCACCTCGCGTCCCCAGCTCATCGACTACGCGGAAAAGCATGGCATCCCGCTTCCCGTGTCCAGGGAGAAGCCCTACTCGACGGACGCCAACCTCATGCACGTCAGCTACGAGGGCGGCATTCTCGAGGATCCGTGGGCGGAACCGCCGTCGGACATGTTCCGCATGACGAAGAATCCGGAGGACGCCCCGTCGAAGGCGCGCGTCCTCGAGATCGGATTCGAGGGCGGCAATCCCGTGTCGATCGACGGGCGGAACGCTTCGCCCGCGGCGCTGCTCGCGGAGATGAACACGATCGCGGGCGAGCACGGCGTGGGGCGCGTCGACCTCGTCGAGAACCGGTTCGTCGGGATGAAGTCGCGCGGCGTGTACGAGACTCCCGGCGCGACCGTCTTCATGGCCGCCCACCGCGCCGTCGAGTCGCTCACGATGGACCGCGAGGTGATGCACCTTCGCGACGGCCTGGTCCCGCGGTTCGCGGAGCTCGTCTACTACGGCTTCTGGTATGCGCCGGAGATGTTCGCCCTGCGCGCCCTGCTCGACGAATCGCAGAAGACCGTCACGGGAACGGCGCGCGTGAAGCTCTACAAGGGCTCGTGCACCGTGCTCGGCCGGAAGTCGCCGAACTCGCTGTACAACCCGGAGGTCGCCGGCTTCGACACGTTCGCGACCTACAACTCGAAGGACGCCGAGGGCTTCATCCGGATGAACGGCCTGAGGCTGGCCCTGAACGAAAGCTTGAGGCATGTCTAGGAACTTGAGGGAACGGCTGGGGAAGAGCGACGCGTTCAACGCGGCGTTCGTGGCCTCGGTCCGGGACGACGCCCGCCTCGTGCGGGAGGACGTCCGCGGCTCCATGGCCCACGCGAGGATGCTCGCGCGCCGCAAGCTCATCAGCGCGCGGGAGCGCGACGCCCTCCTCCGCGGGTTGTCGAAGATCCTCCGCCGCGGCCTCGACCTCGACCCCGCCTTCGAAGACGTCCACATGAACGTGGAGCGGGCGCTGGGCAAGGCGGGCGCGAAGCTCCACACGGCGCGCTCGAGGAACGACCAGGTCGCGCTCGACCTCCGCCTCTGGACGCTCGGCGCCATCGACCGCCTCACCGCCGGCCTTGGGGACGCCCGCGGGGCGCTCCTCGACCTGGCGTCGCGCCACGAGCGGACGCTCCTGCCGGGGACGACGCACCTGCAGCACGCGCAGCCCATGGTCTTCGCCCACGTCCTCCTCGCCTGGCACGACGCGCTGGGCCGGGACCTGGGACGCCTCGCGGACGCGCGCCGCCGCACGGCGGTCTCGCCCCTCGGCGCGGGCGCCCTCGCCGGGACGACCCTTCCGATCGACCCGGCCTTCACCGCGCGCGACCTCAAGATGGACTTGTTCACGAACAGCCTCGACGCCGTGTCGGACCGCGACTTCGCGGTCGAATCCGCCTCCGCGGCGGCGCTCCTCATGGTCCACCTGTCCCAGGTGGCGGAGATGCTGGTCCTCTGGTCGACGCCCGAGTTCGGATTCGTGTCCCTGCCCGACGACCTCTGCACGAGTTCCTCGATCATGCCCCAGAAGAAGAATCCGGACATGATCGAGCTCGTCCGCGGCAAGACCGGCCGCGCCGTGGGCGCCCTCGTCAACCTCCTCACGACGCTGAAGGCGCTCCCCGTGGGCTACAACCGCGACCTGCAGGAGACGAAGCCCGCCCTGTTCGACGCGCTCGACGCCGCGGAGGCGAGCCTCGCGGCCGTGACGAAGGCCTTCGAGCGGCTCGAGATCGACGTCGAGCGGATGCGCGTCCAGGGCTCGGACCCGGCGATGCTCGCGACCGACCTGGCGGAGTACCTGGTCCGGCAGGGCGTCCCGTTCCGCGAGGCCCACGGCGCCGTCGGCCGCCTCATGCGGCACGGCGCGGACACGGGCCGTCCGTTGACGGAGGTCGACCTGGCCGAGCTTCGCAAGTTCCACCGCGCGTTCGGGTCGGACGCGCTGGGCCTCTTGAACTCCGCTTCTTCCGTGGCGCGCCGCAATTCGCCGGGCGGCACGGGAGTGGCCGAGGTTCGAAAGCGGCTGGCCGCCCTTCGGGGAGAAAAGCATGAGTAAGCTCACCATCGACAAGTTCGCGTCGTCGACGTTCCGTCTCGGCCTGTCGAATCCGGTCGAGATCACGCGCGACTGCGTGTCGGAGTCCGGGACGGTGGTCGTGGTCCGGGCGCTGACCGAGAATCCGAACTACCCCGACCTCGAGCTCGTGGACGGCCGCATCGAGCGGATCCGCGCGGGCGACGTCATCGCGGGCGTCCTCGGAAGCCGCCGCGCCCTGCGCGGCTTCGTCGGCTACGCGCCGTACAAGCTGGCCGCGGGCGACCGGCTCAACCTGCTCAACCTGGGCGGGGTGATCGGGCGCTGCATCGACGGCCACAAGGACCTCGGGGAGGCCGTGCAGGTCGAAGTCCTCGGCTGCGCGGTGCGCCGCAAGGTGGTCCTGAACCTGGACCAGGCGGCGCTGACGCCGCTGCCGCTGGTTTCGATCACGAAACCCGTCGTGCTCGTGCTCGGCTCGTGCATGAACGTCGGCAAGACGGCCGCCGCGTCGGAAATCATCCGCCGGTTCTCGCTGGCGGGGCGGCGCGTGGGCGCGGCCAAGCTCTCGGGCATCGCGTGCCTGAAGGACCTGCGCCGCTTCGAGGCGGCGGGCGCCGTCAAGGTCCTCAGCTTCCTCGACGCGGGCGTCCCCTCGACGGTGGACGCCGAGGACCCGGGCGCCATCGCCCGGACGGTGATGGGCCACCTCGAGGCGGCGCCGGTGGACGTCATCGTGCTCGAGCTCGGGGACGGCATCCTGGGCCATTACGGCGTCGAGCGCGTGCTCGACGACCCCGTTGTCACCGGCGCCGTCACGGCGACGGTGTACTGCGCGTCGGACCTCGTCAGCGCGTGGGGCGGCGTGGAACTGTTCGCGCGGCGCGGGTTGGCGATCGACGTCGTCTCGGGTCCCGCGACGGACAACGCGTCGGGCACCACGTGGATTGACGGAACGCTGAACGTCCGGGCCGCGAACGCGCTGACGGAGGGCGCGAAACTCGTCGACATCCTCCACGCGAAGATGGGAGTGCCGGCATGAAGGGGAGGAATGAGGAATAGGGAAGGAGGAATAAGGAATGGAATCTGGAATCTGGAATTCACGATTCCCTATTCCATTCCTCATTCCGGATTCCTCATTCCACATTCCAAAGCGTGCATGGAAGGGTAGCTACTCGGGGTAGTCCAAATGGTCAAGAAGGCGATCGTGCTGGGGGGGTCGGGATACATCGGCGGAGAGGCGGTGCGCCTCCTGCTCGGCCATGCGCGGATCGACCTCATCGCGGTGGGGGCGCACGACTCGGCCGGGCTCGCGCTCGTCGACGTGCAGCCGAACCTGCGCGGGATCTCGGACCTCGTGTTCAGGAAGAACGAGGAGCTCCTCGACGGGGCGGACGTCTACTTCCTGTCGCTCCCCCACGGGGAGGCGCACAAGACGGTCCCGCGCCTGCCGAAATCCGCGAAGATCATCGACCTGTCCGGCGATTTCCGGCTCTCGGACCGCGCGGCGTGGGAGACGCACTACAAGATGCCGCACGCGGCGTGGGACCTGCAGCGCGACTTTGTGTACGGGCTGCCCGAAATCAACCGCCCGCGCCTCCGCGAAGCGCGGTGCGTCGCCGCCGCCGGATGTTTCGCCACGGCGTCGATCCTGTCGGCCTGGCCCCTCGTCAAGGAGGGCCGGGTCGCGGGGACCCTCGTCATCGACGGAAAGACCGGATCGTCCGGCTCCGGCGCCAAGCCCGGCGAGAAGACGCACCACCCGTTCCGCGCGGGCGCGTTCTTCGCGTACGAGATGTTCCATCACCGCCACGTCCCGGAAATCCGGCAGGCGCTCGGCGGCGCCGACGTGCTGTTCCAGCCGCATTCGGCGCCGATGGTGCGCGGCGTCTTCACGACGGCGTACCTCCCGCTGGCGAAGGAGATGTCGGAAAGCGAGGCGCTCGACCTCTACCGGCAGGCGTATGCGGAGTCGCCGTTCATCCGGATCGCGAAGGGAACATCCAATGTCGCGCACGTGCGCGGCTCGAATTACGCCGACCTCGGCGTCAACGTGAAGGGCCGCATGGCGATCGTGTTCGCGGCGATCGACAACCTGCTGAAGGGCGGCGCGTCGCAGGGAGTTCAATGCATGAATCTCATGTTCGGATTCAACGAGAACGAAGGGCTGAACCAAGTCCCGTCGGTGGTCTAGTCATGAACAGCGAACCCCTGCTGAAGACCTTCAAGAGACTGCCGCTGGAGATCGCCCGGGCCGAGGACGTTTTCGTGTTCGACGTCGAAGGTAGGAAGTATCTGGATTTCTACGCGGGCCACGCGGTGGCGGCGACCGGGCACTGTCATCCGAGGGTCGTGAAGGCGATCCAGGACCAGGCCGCGAAGCTGATCTTCTATTCGAACGTCGCGGGGCTCCGCCTGCGCGACGAGGCCGCGGGGCTCCTCGTGTCGAAGGCGCCCGAGGGCTTTTCCCAGGTTCTGTTTGCCAACTCCGGCGCCGAGGCGAACGAGAACGCGCTCAAGATGGCGCGCCGCCACACGGGCCGCGCCGGCGTCGTGGCGATGACCGGCGGATTCCACGGGAGGACCGCGGGCGCGGTCAGCGTGACGGGCGTCGAGAAATACCGGGCCGCCTCCGTGCCCCTCGTGCCGGGGGTGACGTTCGTCCCGTTCGGCGATCTCGACGCCGTGGGCCGCGCCGTCGGACCCGACACGGCCGCGGTCATCCTCGAGCCGATCCAGTCCATGGCCGGCGTGAAGACCGCGCCCCCCGGGTACTTCAAGGGACTGAGAGCCGCCTGCGACAAGGCGGGCGCGCTGCTGATCTACGACGAGGTCCAGACGGGGATCGGCCGGACGGGAACGCTGTTCTTCGCCGGACGCCACGGCGTTCGGCCCGACCTCATCACGCTCGCGAAAGGCATCGCCAGCGGCGTCCCCCTGTCGGCGGTGCTCGTCCGCGACTTCATCGCGGAGCGCGTCGCGTATGGCGACTACGGCGCCACGTTCGGCGCGGGTCCCCTCGCCATGGCCGCGATGAAGGCGACGCTGGAGGTGATCGACGACGAGAAGCTCCTCGACAACGTCAACCGGACCTCGGAAGCCGCCGTCCGGAGACTGGGATCGCTCCCGGGCGTCCGCGAGGTGCGCGGCCTCGGGTTCCTGCTCGGCCTCAAGATCGACGGGGACGCGGCGAAGGCGCAGGCGGACCTGCTGAAGCGGGGCGCGATCGTCGGTACCGCGGACGAACCGGGCGTGCTGCGGCTTCTTCCTCCCTTGACGCTGAAGCCCGGGCATGTCGACGCGCTCGCGGATATGCTGGCGCCTTCCCTCGCGGGCGCCCGCTGAACCATGAAAAACCGCAACTTCATCACGACGCAGGACTTTTCCCCCGAGGAGCTGGGGAGGCTGATCTTCCGCGCCCGGGAGCTCAAGCAGGGGGGGGTCCAGCGGACGCCGCTCGCGGGAAAATCGGTCGCGCTCATCTTCCTCAACCCCTCGCTCCGGACGCGCGCGACGATGGAGCTCGCCGTCACGTTGCTCGGCGGGACGCCCCTCACGATGAACGTCGGAACCGATTCGTGGACCCTCGAGCACCGCGAGGGCGCGGTGATGAACGCCGGCAAGACCGAGCACGTGAAGGACGCGGCGCGCGTGCTGTCGCGCATCGTCGACGCGATCGGCGTCCGGGTCTTCGCCGGGCTCGAGAACCTGGAGGACGATCTCGCCGATCCCGTGATCTCCGCGTTCGCGCGCTACGCCGAGGTGCCGGTCCTCAACATGGAATCCGCCCTGTATCACCCGATGCAGGGAATGGCGGACCTCATGACCGTGACCGAGCGGCGTGGATCGACCCGGGGCGTCAAGGCGGCTCTCACGTGGGCGCCCCATCCGAAGGCGCTTCCGACCGCCGTCGCGAATTCGTTCCTCCTCGCCGCCACCCGGCTGGGCGTGGAGGTGACCGTGGCCGCCCCGCCGGAATTCCCGCTTCCCGACCCGGTGATGCGGTTGGCGGCGGGCAACCCGGGCAAGGTGCGGACCACGACCCGCCAGGAGGAGGCGCTGGCCGGGGCGCACGTGGTGTGCGCGAAATCGTGGGGCAGCCTGGCGTGCTACGGCCGGCCGGAAGTGGAAACGAAGATCCGGAGCCGCTACGCGGACTGGATCGTCGACGACAAGAAAATGGCCGGCGCGGGGGACGCGTTCTTCCTCCATTGCCTGCCGGTCCGCCGCAACGTCGAGGTCGCCGACGCCGTCCTCGACGGCCCGCGCAGCGCGGTGTACGACGAGGCGGAGAACCGGCTCCACGTGCAGGCCGCGATCCTGGAGGCGATCCTGTGAGAGCCGAACACGTCGATCTCCTGCGCCAGGCGCTCCCGTACATCAACCGCTTCAAAAACAAGGTCTTCGTCATCAAGATCGGCGGAGACATCGCGGACGAGGACCCCACCCTGATGCCGTTCTGCGAGGAGATCGCCCTCATCGCGCAGGTCGGCATCCGGACCGTGGTCGTCCACGGCGGGGGGAAGCAGGCGACGGCGTTGTCGGAACAACTCGGCATCGAGCCCCGCATCATCAACGGGCGCCGCGTCACGGACGACCGCACGCTCGACGTCGTCAAGATGACGTTCGCCGGCCTGATCAACACGGAGATCCTGGGCGCGCTCCGGAAGTACGGGATCGCGGCCGTGGGGCTGTCGGGCGTCGACGGCAACATCGTCCACGCGTCGCGCCGCCCGCCGAAGCGCGTCCTGAACGAGGACACCGGCAAGTCGGAGGTCGTCGACTTCGGCCACGTCGGCGACATCGACCAGGTCAACGACCGGCTTCTCAAGGTGCTGCTCGACGCGGATTACGTGCCCGTCATCGCCTCGCTGGGGGCCGACGACGAGGGCCACGTCTACAACATCAACGCCGACACGGTCGCGTCCTCCATCGCCCGCGCGCTGGGCGCGGAGAAGCTCATCCTCGCGAGCGACGTCGAGGGGATCTACAAGGGCGACGAGGCGTCGCGCGAGATGATCCAGCGGGCCACGGTCGACGAGGTCAAGGGCCTCATCAAGTCCGGCGTGATCCGGGGCGGCATGGTCCCGAAGGCGCAGTCGGCCATCGAGGCGCTCGGGAAGGGCGTGGGATCGGTCCACATCATCAACGGGATGAAGCCGAACTCGCTGCTGACGGAAGTCTTCACGGACAGCGGCTGCGGGACGATGGTCTACCGGGGTTGATTGAGGGGGACGGTTTGCAAATCTATGATGAGGGAGGGGTGTGGATGGGACGAAGCGGGATCCTTTCCGTCATCGTGCTGGCCTTGGCCGGGCTGTCCGCGCAGGACCCCCGGAAGGAAACCAAGGTCGATCCGAAGAAGGTCAACGAGGCGATCGACAAGGGCGCCGCGTTCCTTCTCAAGGAATACGAGAACGGGATCAACAACAGGTCGTGGACCTCCCCGGTCGAGCTCGTCGTCCTCACGCTCAACCACGCCAACGTCAAGGCCGACAATCCGGTCTTCGAGAAGTGCCTCAAGTCGATGCTCGAGGCGAAGCTCGAGTACACCTACCGCGTCTCGCTGCAGGCCATGGCGCTGCACCGGCTGGATGCGAAGAAGCACCAGGACCGCATCGCCGAATGCGCCCAGTGGCTGGTGGACACCCAGTGCTTCGAGGGGGAATGGGGCTACCCCGGCACCCTCGCGGATGAGCGAAGCAACCCCAAGCCGGTCACCGTCGAACCCCCGAAGAAGGAGATACCGAAGGGCGCTCCCCCGGGGACCGAGGCCCAGTGGAACATCCGCCGCAAGGTCCGGCCCGATCCCAAGATCAAGGGCGACCAGTCGAACGCCCAGTTCGCACTGCTCGGGCTGCGCGCGTGCCAGGAGTCGGGCGTCGAGATCCCCAAGGAGACGTGGGGGGCCGCCCGGAAATTCATGCTGTACACCCAGCGGCCGGACGGAGGGTGGGGCTATTACTTCGGGGACCGGAAGGACAAGACCAGCTACGGCTCGCTGACGTTGGCCGGCATCGCCGCGGTGGCGATCTGCGAGTACTACCTGGGCACCAAGGAACCGTTGAAGGTGGCCTCGATCCAGCGGGGCGTGGGCTGGATGGCGCGCCGGCTGGATTATTCGGAAAACCCGCTCGTCACCAGCTCGAACGTGATCGATCCGAGGGCCTGGCACTACTACTACCTCTATTCGATCGAGCGCACCGGCATCATCCTGAACACGGAGAAATTCGGGGATCGCGAGTGGTATCCCGGCGGTGCGCAGTGGCTGATCAAGAACCAGCAGCCGGCCGGCTCGTGGTCCACCGGCGTGCGGCTCCAGTGGGTGGCCGCCGGCAGCATGGTCACCCCCGACACGTGCCTCGCCATTCTCTTCCTGACCCGATCCACGCCGCCGCTGGTCGAAACCGGGCAGAAGAAGAAACCCGAAGACCCGCCGGAAAAGTAGTCGACCTTGCAATCGCAAATCGCCAATCTCTGATCGCAAATCGACCCGGTTTCCGCCGGGTTCCGTGCCCTTCTGGATTTTGGTCACCTCAGGACCTACCATTCAGGTATGCCCGATGGTTTCCCTGAATACGCCCGCCGTCCCGACGCGTCCCTGGATTTGGTGGAAGGGGCCCTCCTGATCGCCCGCGAAGCGTATCCCAACCTGGACCTGCCCCGGTATCGCGCGAAACTCGACAAGCTCGGCGAAGAGGCGCGCCGGGGCCTGCCCGCGCGGGCCACACCGGTCGCCGTCGTCGACGCGCTCAATGAATTCCTCTTCGGCCGCGCCGGATTCCGCGGCAACAACGAGGATTACTACGACCCCCGGAACAGCTTCATCAACGAAGTGCTCGACCGCCGGCTCGGCATCCCGATCACGCTCTCGATCCTGTACTGCGCCGTGGCGCGCCGCGTTGGGCTGCCCGCCGCGGGGGTCGGCTTCCCCGGGCGCTACCTCGTCAAGTGCCGGGCCGGGCGCCGAGACCTGATCGTCGATTGCTTCGACGGGCGGATCCTCGAGCGCCGGGACTGCCAGAAGCTCCTCGATTCGATGTACGGCGGGCGCCTGAAGCTGAGCGACGAGATGCTCGCCGTCTCCGGGCCGCGGGAGACGCTGGCCCGCGTCCTCAACAACCTGAAGGGCGTCTACTTCGGCCGCCGGGAATTCGATCGCGCGGGGCGGTTCGTCGACCTGTCCGA
>DASRJF010000244.1:0-3144 GCA_035649615.1 Planctomycetota bacterium
TTGATCTTCTCCACGTCGTCCGTGTCCCGGTGGTAGTCGGCGTGCATGCCGCCGAAGAAGAAGACCGCCGGGACGCCCTTGTCCATGAAGTTCCACTGGTCGCTGCGCCGCACGTACTCGTCCGCGCCGTCCCAGTCGAACTTGAAGCCGAACTTCCCCTCGGCCTGCGCCAGGACCGCCGCGAGCTTGGGATACTTGAACGTCTTCCCCTCCTTCTCGAGGCCCGCGTCGATCTTCGTCACGGCGTTGCGCCCGACCATGTCGACGTTGATCATCGCGACGATCGCGTCCATCGGGATCGTCGGGTTGTCGCACCAGCTCTTCGATCCGATGAGGCCCCCCTCCTCCTCGTCGAACCACATCACGAGGATCGAGCGGTTCGGCTTCGTCTCGCGGATCGCCTCGGCGACTTCGAGCAGGGTCGACGTCCCCGACGCGTTGTCGTCCGCGCCATTGTGGATCTCGTTCTTCTTTCCCATTCCGCCCCGGCCCCCGCGCCCCACGTGGTCGTAGTGGGCCCCGATGACGATGAACTCGTCCTTGAGCTTCGAGTGTTTGCCGCGCCAGATGCCGAGCACGTTCTTCTTCCCCTTGCCGGGGAGCGCGCGCGGCGAGATCGCGAGCTCGACCAGCGGCGAGCCCTTGAGGGACCGGGGCTTGAGATCGCCGTCGATGTCCGCCCGCAGGTTCTTGAGCGGTTTCCCCGCCAGCTTCTCGGCGAGCTCGGGCGAGACGAGCGCGACGGGGATCTTGAACGGCTCCGACTTGACGTCCGGCGGCCACGCGAACTCGGACCGCTTCGGGACCCCTTCACGCGACGCGATGAGGAGCGCGACCGCGCCGGCCTTTTCCGCCATCTGGATCTTGTGCGCGGTCTCCGAGTACTTCGTCGGCTTGGCGCCGTCGAACTTGCTGGCCGCGTCCGCCTCCTGCGGCTCGCCGTCGAGGACGAGGACGATCGACCCCTTGACGCCAGGCGCCTTCCAGTCGTCATACGCGTATTCGGCGGCCGTGATCCCGTACCCCGCGACGACGACGGAGCCCGAGACGACGCCCGACCGCGATCGGGAATGCGGCGTGAGGGCTTCGCCCATCTTGAAGTCGTCCGAGGCCTTGCGCGCCGGGTCCTTGAAGATGCGGAGGAGGTTCGCGTCCGCGAGCTCGCCCATCGCGGCGCCGCCGCCGAACGGGTAGAAATAACCGCCGTCGCTGCCGCCGCCTTCGAAGCCGAGGCTTGCGAGGTGCCCGGCGATGTGGAGCGCCGCCTTGTGGCCGCCCTCGCTCCCCGCCTCGCGCCCCTCGAGCTCGTCGGACGCGAGGTAGACCTGGTGGCGCTGGATGTCCTGGGCCTTGATCGTCTTGAGCGCCTTGTCGATTTCGGCGGATTGCGGCGCGGCGACGAAGAGCCCGACGGCGACGACGGCCAGCAGGCGGAAACGCATGACTAGACCCCGGATGAACCGTTCAAGTTTCAACGACCCTAGCCCCTGTCCACCGCCGTCCGCCCGCTGAATACTGAGAACTGACAACCGGCTCTTTCTGAAGTCTGATGCCAGAAGTCTGAAGTCTGTCTAGAGTATACGTAATGATCTCGTTCTCCATAGCGTCGCGCGAGTCCGGCAGCCGCGCCCGGGCGGGCCGGATCGAGACCCGCCACGGCGCGTTCGAGACGCCGGCGTTCATGCCCGTGGGCACGAAGGCCGCGGTCAAGACGCTCCAGCCCGCCCAGCTGCGCGACGCGGGGACACAGATCCTCCTCTGCAACGCCTACCACCTCGCGCTCCGCCCGGGCGAAGCCCTCGTCGCGAAAATGGGAGGCCTCCACCGGTTCATGGGGTGGAGCGGTCCGATCCTCACCGACAGCGGCGGCTACCAGGTCTTCAGCCTCGCGAAGCTGCGCAAGGTGAGCGACGAGGGAGTCGAGTTCCAGTCTCACCTCGACGGCTCGACCGTGCGCCTGTCGCCCGAGCGCGCCCTCGAGATCCAGCGGATCCTCGGCGCGGACATCGTGATGCCGCTCGACGAGCCCGCGCCCTTCCCGTCCACGACCGAGCAGGCGGAAATCGCGGTGAAGCGCACGGCCGCGTGGCTCGACCGCTCGGTCAAGGCGCGCCAGGAGGAGGCGCTCTTCGGGATCGTCCAGGGCGGCACGCATCCGGAGCTCCGGCGCCGCTCCTCCGACGACGTCAACCGGCACGACCTGGCCGGCGTGGCGATCGGGGGGCTCTCGCTCGGCGAGCCCGCGGAGCAGATGATCGAGATGGCGGCCGTCGTGTGCGCCGCGTCGCCGGAAATGAAGCCCCGCTATGCGATGGGCATCGGGACGCCCGCCGACATCGTGAACTCGGTTCTCGCGGGCGTCGATCTCTTCGACTGCATCCTGCCGACGCGGCTCGGCCGCAACGGCTGGGCCTTCACGAGCGAGGGGATGCTCAAGATCCGCAACGCGGCGTTCAAGGAGGACGAGCGCCCGATCGATCCCGCGTGCGCGTGCGCCGCGTGCCGCGGCTTCAGCCGGTCGTACCTCCGTCACTGCTTCTCGGTCGACGAGATCCTGGGCCTCTCGATGCTCTCCCTCCACAACGTCACCTACTACCAGAACTTGATGAAGCGGATCCGGGTCGCGATCGGCTCGGGCACGCTCGCGAAACTCGCGAAAACCGAGGCGGAGCGTTGTCCGCCCCTCAACAGCCGCTGAACCCGTCCCTACATGGAAGCTCTGAAGATCGTCCTGATGAGCGTCGTCGCCACCATGGCGTACCGCGTCGTCCAGGACCAGGTGACCATCCGGGTGTGCGTC
This sequence comes from Planctomycetota bacterium, assembly GCA_035649615.1. Classification (GTDB taxonomy): domain Bacteria; phylum Planctomycetota; class MHYJ01; order MHYJ01; family JACPRB01; genus DASRJF01. The sequence goes on from DASRJF010000244.1 coordinate 2,801, forward strand.
GAATACGTGGCGATGGGTCACAGTCCCGTCTTCGCGACGGATTCCCCCGCCCTCATGGCCTATGGCCGGTGGATGATCGCGACCTGGTGGTATGGCCTGCTGCTCGGGATCCCCCTGGCCGCCGCCGCCCGTTTCGGTTCGAAGCCCAAGACGAGGGCCGCAACCCTCCGCGACCCGATGTCGTTCATCCTCGTGCGGGTCGCCTGCTACGCGGTGCTCGGCGGCCTCGCCGGGTACTTCGCCGCCAAGCAGGGCTGGATCCGCGCGATCGAACCCATGACGCAGGGCATCGTTCCCGAGCGCGAGGCCACGTACATCGCGGTGCTCTGGGCGCACTGGACGGC
>DASRJF010000245.1:0-2485 GCA_035649615.1 Planctomycetota bacterium
GCCCGCGACGCGGGTCTCATCCAGGAGGCGCTCAGCTCCTCCACGAGGCCGCAGGTCCGCGTCGACCGGGAGGAGCGCCTGGACACCGGGATGAAGCGCCTGGCGCAGCGCGGCTACGACGTCGTGCTCCTGGACCTGGGCCTTTCGGATGACCCGGGCCTGGAAGCGTTTCTCCGGGTGCGCGAGGCATTCCCCGAAGTCGCGGTCGTGGTCCTGACCCGGCCGGGAAACGAGGCGATCGGATCGAAAGCCGTCGACCTTGGAGCGATCGACGCCCTATCCAAGGACGCGACCCTGGCCGAAGGGCTCCCCCGCCGTCTCCGGTATGCCGTCGAACGCCACCGGCTCCGGACGGAACTGCAGGGCCTGGACATGCTGGACGACTTGACGGGACTCTACAACCGCCGCGGGTTCGTGGCTCTCGCCACGCCGGTCCTGAAGGTGGCCCGGCGCATGCGCTCGGGCGTGCTGCTGGTCGTGGCGGCGGTCGAGGGCGACCGCTGGTCGGCCCCCGCGGAGGAGGCGCGCGCCGTGCGCGCCGCGGGAAATCTCCTGCGGGAGACGTTCCGCGATTCGGACATCGCCGCGCGCGTGGGCCGCGACGACTTCGCGGTCCTGGCGATGAACGCGAGCGACGGGACGATCATCTCGCAGCGGCTGCGGGACAAGCTGGTCGAACACAACAAGGGCGGCCGGCCGGGGACATCGCTGGCGCTCGAAGTGGGGGTGTGGTCGGTGGACCCAAACGCACGACCGGATATCGGGAACTGGTTGAATTCCGCCAAGCCCCGGAAGACGGGATAGATACGGCCCGCCCACGAGCGGTGAGGAAACGCATTCCCTCACCGCCCGGAAAATCGCCCGGGTTCGGACTTAGGTCAGCAATTCCTTGATCGGGCTTCCGCTGTCCACGAACTTCAACGGCCGGCCCAGCGGTGAAATCACCTGCTTCTTGATGTCGACGCCGAGCGTCGTGTACATCGTCGCGAGCAGGTCGCCCACCATGACGGGGCGGTCCTTGATGTCGACCCCGTCGCGGTCGCTGGAGCCGATGACGCGCCCGCCCGGGATCCCGCCGCCCGCGATGAGCGCGGAGAAGACGCGCGGGTAGTGGTCGCGCCCGTTGTTCGCGTTGATCTTCGGAGTGCGGCCGAACTCGCCCATGCACACGACGAGCGTCGAGTCCAGCATCCGGCGGTCGTGGAGGTCGCGCAGCAGCGTGCCGACGCCCGGGTCGAGGCTCTGGCAGAGCTGGCCCACGCGCGTGGAGTTTTCCTGGTGCGTGTCCCATCCGCCGAGGGTGACCTCGACGAACTTCACCCCCACGTCGACGAGGCGGCGCGCGAGGAGGCAGCCCGCGCCGAAGCGGTTGTCGCCGTAGGCCTTCCTCAGGTCCTCCTTCTCGTCGGCCAGGTTGAACGCCTTGAGAAGCGGCGTGTGCATCAGCCGGTCCGCCTTCTGGTAGGCGGACATGTGGCGGCCGGTCTCCTCGCACTCGCGGTCGCGGGCGAAGTCGCGCTCCTGCTCGAGGAGCAGCCGCATCCGCTCGCGGAAGCGGCGGTCGTCGTTGCCCGCGGGGGCGAGGTTCTTGATGTTCACGGCGCCGCCCTTGGCGGCCTGGGGATTGTCGACGACGAACGGCGCGAAGTCGGGCGGCAGGAAGCCCGCGCCCTCGGTGGGCTGGCCGATGGAGATGAAGTTCGGCAGGTCGAGCGACTTGTCGCCGACTTCCATCGCGGTGACGGCGCCCATGGACGGGTGGATGACGGTGCCCGTGGGGGCGTACCCCGTGTGCATCAGGTACCGGCCGCGCTCGTGGCTCCCCTCGCGGCTCGTCAGGGACCGGATGAGCGACGCGTGCTTCATCTGGCCGCCGATCGTGGGGAGGAACTGCGAGACCTGGACGCCGTCGGCGGTCGTGTCGATCGCCTTGGTTCCGCCGCTCGTCTCGCGGTCCGGCTTGGGATCGAACGTGTCGATGTGCGACGGGCCGCCGGCGAGCCACACGACGATGCACGCCTTGGCCGCGGCGCGGGTGGCGCCCTCCTGCGGAAGGAGCAGGTCCAAGGTGGGCGCGCCGAAGAGGTCGGCCTGCCGCGCGGCGGCGAACCCGAGAAACCCGCCCCCCGCGGCGCCGAGGAACCGGCGGCGGCTGAGATGCTTCTTGTCACCGCAATCGCAACTCATGGCGTTCCTTTCACACGGTTGATCTCTTCAACACGTTGGATCCGTGCAAGGTTGCGGGGTAAATCCAAATGATGCATCCAGCAGGCGGCATCCTGCATCCGGGGGGTGATTCCAGGATGCCGGATGCGAAATGCGGCATGCTTCAGTGAGAGAAGATGAACTCGCTCGAGTTGAGCAGCGTCCAGAACACGTCTTCGTAAGCGCCCGTTTCGTGGTGCACCTTGGCGACGTGATCCAAGTAGCGCTGGCGCTCGCGGCCCGTCGGGGGCCTCGACAGCGCGGACTTGAAAATCAAATC
>DASRJF010000246.1:0-3913 GCA_035649615.1 Planctomycetota bacterium
GCGTCGTGCTTGCCCGCCATCATCATGTACCGGTTGAGCTTCTCGGAAGCCTTCACCACTTCGTCGTCACTGAGCGCACCTGCGCTCAAGGCCGCGCAGGGTTTTCAGCCGTCCATCGTGAAGAAGATCATCCCGGCCCGCCCCTGGGCGTTCTGCTGCGCGATCAGCGCGTCGAACTCCTTGGCGTTCTTGGGCTCCGTCCACTTGACCTTCCCGCCGTGGTCGCCGGCGGGCGCCGCGGCGACGAGAAGCGCCACGGCCGCCATCGCGAATTTCATCATGGTTCTGTTCCTCCGAGGATCCTCACGAATATACGACGATCCCGCTCCAATCGTTCCAGATTCTACCGCGCCGGCCGGCCCAAGGGTTGCATTATAATGAAAAACGACACCCGCCCCCTTGCCGGGCCGATATAACATAAAGCCGCCCATGCGCTCCTATGTGACTTTTCTCGCGATCGGCCTCCTCGCGGCGGCTCTCCCCGGGTGCGACGGCCGGGACGACCGGACCCCATCCGCCCGCGAGGCCCTCGCGGCGGTCGACGAGTTCCGGGGATTCATCGACGAGCTCGAGACCCTCGCGCCGCGCGCGAAGGAGCTCGAGGACAAGCTGATCGAGGGCGAGCCGGCGGACCCGAGGAAGCCCCGGATGCCGGACAAGCCCGACGCCGAGCTCGCAGCCATCACCGAACGCCTCCGGACGATCCAGCAGAAGGCCCAGTCGGCGTTCCGCAGCCTGAAGCCGGACCTCGACCGGCGCATCGAGTCCTCCCCCAGGGACGCGGGGCTCCTCGAGGCGCGCAGCCGGCTCCGCGAGACGCTGGGGAACGTCGATTCCGAGACGCCCGGCCACTTCGAGGCGGCGCTCGAGGACCTGGACAAGGCCCGGGCGCTCCTGCCGAAAGACGCCTCGCTCCGCGCCCGCCGGCCGGGCGTCCTGCGCCGGCTCGGCCGCTACGAGGAGGCGCGCTCCGCCTGCGCGGAGCTGTTGAAAGACGAGCCCGGCCAACCCGTCGCGATCGCGACGGACGGCCTCTGCCTCTACGCCCTGAACGCCTTCCCCGACGCGGTCGCGCGGCTCGGCGAGGCCGCCGCGAAGGAGGGCCGCCTCGAGGCCTCCCTCGCCCGCGAGGTCAAGCGGACGCTCGACGCCGCCAAGGCCAAGCAGGCCGAGTGGGACGAGGAGCAGAAGAAGCGCGCCGCCGAGGCGAAGGCGGACGACCTCCCGCGGGTGAAGATCGCCACGTCGAAGGGGGACGTCGTCGTGGAGCTCTTCGAGAACGAGGCGCCCAACGCGGTCGCGAACTTCATCGACCTCTGCGACAAGAAGTACTTCGACGGCACGAAGTTCCACCGGGTGATCTCCGATTTCATGGCGCAGGGGGGCGACCCGAACTCGAAGGACGCCAACCCGGGCAACGACGGCCAGGGCGGGCCCGGTTATTCGTTCCGCGACGAGCTGGACTCCGGGTTCCGCCGCCATTTCCGCGGCGTTCTAAGCCTGGCCAACCACGGGAAGGACACCAACGGGAGCCAGTTCTTCATCACCCACAAGCCGACGGAGCTGCTCGACGGCAAGCACGTCGTCTTCGCGAGGGTGCTGGAAGGGATGTCGGTCGTCGATGCCTTGCGGAAGGGCGACGCGATCGTCGGCACGGAAATTCTACGTAGGCGGCCGCACGCCTACCGACCGGTCGTTGAATAGCCGCCGTCGCCGCCGGGCGGCTTCGGCGGGCTGAAGGCTCATACGGGGGGGCGCGACGTGAAGCGACGCATCGAGAAGGTCCACTCCAGCACGCGCATCGGGTCGAACGTCGACTCCGACGTCATCTACGAGTTCCTCCACGTCCGTCTCGAGGGCGGGGAGAACGCGGTGGTCCTCCAGATGGTGAGCTCCCAGCAGCCGGGGATGGCGCTGCCGCCGCGCATCCCGATGAGGGACCTGAAGGAGGTCGAGGAGGCGCTCCTCATCTTCATGGAGGCGGTGCGGAAGAAGTCCGGCGACGTGACGAGCCTCGAGCGCGCGTACTTCACGATGCCGTCCCGGCCCAAGGCCGAGGAGGAGCACGCGGTCTTCCGGGCCGACCCGGCGGGCGGGAAGCCGCTGGCGCCGCCGGCGTCGGACTACGGCCAGATCCTGATCTCGTCCGGGCCCCGCAAGGGGTACCTGGATCCGAAGGCGGCGGCGGCGTCCGGAGCGGGCGCCGGGGCGGGCGCCCATCACACGCCCGCCGACGAGCCTCCCCCCAAGGTCATGTCCTTCACGCTGTCGAAACCGCCGACGGTCGAGGAGATCATCCGCGAGCTGCAGGCGGACATGAAGCGGCTCGTCGTCGTCGCGCGCAAGGAGATGGCGGGGAAGGTCCAGGCGTACCTCGACGCGGTCATGGCGGGGAACGAGGAATTGACGAAGAAGCCCGGCGAATTCGAGGCGGTCGTCGTACCACGGAGAGGGGGCAAGCAGACCCTCAAGATGAAGATGCAGGCGCCCCTGGCCCAGGGGATCGTCGAGATCGTCGCGAACCCCACCAAGGTGCTCTGGATTTCGACGGACGAGTCGAAGTAGTCGGAGCGGATCCACATGGCACGCCGTCCGTGGCGCCTCGCGGGCCTCCTGTCGCTGCTCCTGCTGTTCCCCGCCGCGCAGTCCGCCAAGGACAAGGAGGCGATGGGGGACGCGAAGAAGCTCAAGATCCTCCTCGCGTGCAAGCGCGGGTCCGACCGCGAGGCGCGGTTCGGCCAGTTCCTCGCCCGGTACTTCGGAAAAGTGGTCCCGATCAGTCTCGAGCTCCTGACCGAGAAGACGGCGGAGGGGTACGACGTCGTCGTCGCGGACTGGGAGCGCCGGTACGCGCACGGCGATTTCCAGGATCACAAGAAGCCGAAGCTGCGGATCCCCGACGGATTCTCGAAGCCGGTGATCATGGTCGGGATGGTCGGCGGGGAGGTCCAGCGCCACACCAAGATCGGTTCCGGACTCGGATGGTGGGCGGCGACGGAGCTCCAGAACGCGGCGCACTCGGTGAAGAAGGAGCACCCCATCTTCAAGGGCCCGCTCGAGCTGAAGCTGGAGCTCGTGCCGGTGGACACGCCGGAGGATTTGAAGAAGCATGTCGACGGGAAGGGGCTTCCGGCCCAGCTCGAGACGTGGGCGGTGCAGACCGGGCGGGTGCCGAAGGACATCGACTGGGGGTTCGTCGCGGCGCCGTGGGGGTTCGAGGACTCGCCCGACGCGGAGATCCTCGCGTCGGGGGCGGGGTGCCGCAATCCGCGGGCGGTCGCGATGGCGCGTCACGGGAATTTCTTCCTGTGGGGGTTCGACGGGGATCCGGCGCAGATGACGGAGGCGGGGCGGCGGGTGTTCGTGAACACGGTGGTCTGGATGAAGAAGTTCGACGGGAAGCGGCCGCTGGTGGCGCCGCAGATGTCCCCGCGCGAGCTGGTCTTTCACTACATCGAGTGGCTGAGGGACGCGGACGACGAGGACTCGCTGGTCGCGGCGAAGCGCCGCTTTCCGGACGACGTCCGGGAGAAGACGAAGACCGATCCGGACAAGCTGGAGGCCTACTACAAGGAGCACTACGAGCGGCTCTGTCCGGCGGGGGGCGAGTCGGGCGGGTTCCGGGCGGATCCGGACCTGGACGAGCTGGGGAAGGTGGGGAACCGGAAGCTCGAGTTCTGGGACGCGGTGCTGGCGCGGCTGGCGAAGAACGAGAAGGACGAGCTGGCATTGCGGGTGGCGGGCCGGTACCTGCCCGGCAAGACGCTGGCGCCCGCGGAGCTGAAGGCCTGGGTGGACGAGAACCGGAAGTGGCTCTTCTTCACGGACGTGGGCGGCTTCAAGTGGGCCGTGGACGAGCACGCGAAAAAAGAAGAGAAGAAATAGCTTCAAGCTCCAAGCTTCAAGCTTCAAG
>DASRJF010000247.1:0-8548 GCA_035649615.1 Planctomycetota bacterium
TGAACCCGGGCTTCGCGGGGATCGAGAACGAGCTCTTCGTCCACCCGAAGACGATGATGGTCTTCGGCGACGCGAAGAAGACGCTGACCGCCATGGCGGGAGCCATGAAGGAAGGCCACTGAGGCCGATTTGCGATTCCCGCTTCCCGCTTCCCACTTCCCGATTCCTCTCAATCACGCCTTATTCGGTCGCGCGATCCTAGAATGGCGCCGATGCATCGCGTTCTGCCTTTCCTTCTCCTAGCCGGATGCGCCACGGTCGATCCCGTGCCGGAGCAATCGAAGATCCTGAAGGTGCTCGCGGACCAGGCGGAAGCTTGGAACCGCGGGGATCTCGAGAGATTCCTGGATGGCTACTGGCATTCCGACCAGACCGTCTTCGCGGGAGGTGGGGACATCCATCGCGGCTTCGACGCGATGGCCGCGCGCTACCGGAAGACCTATGACACTCCCGAGAAGATGGGGAAACTCACCTTTGCGAACCTGAAGTTCGAATCGATCGAGAGAGACCGCGCCGTCGTCACCGGCTCGTGGGAGCTTCAGCGCGCGAAGGACCAGCCCGGCGGCGTTTTCACGCTGATCTTCCGCAAATTCCCCGAGGGCTGGCGGATCGCGCACGACCACACGTCCAGCCGGTGACGGCTGACGATTAGAGATTGGCGATTAGTGATTCCCGAATCCTCAAACCCAAGGCTGAATTCAACTCCGGTCCAATTCTCCAAGAGCGATCACGCCTCAGGCGGTCTACTGCGAAGCCTCATACAAAGCACGGTCCGGTGTCCGCGAACGGGCAATCGCCAATCGCTAATCGCCAATCACGAATCGTCTACTCGACCGTGATCTTCATGGCCTTGAAGTCGAACGTGACGGATTTATTCCTGAAGGCGTCCTGGCCCACCATCCCGCCGATGATGAACCCGTAGGCGACGTCGATCCCTGCCGGGAACTTCTCCGGGGACTGCTCATCCACCTTCAGCGACATCGCTCCAATGTCGACGCTCTCCAGGGGGGACCTCTTTTTCGTCAGGCGCTCCTTTTCGAGCAGGATCGCCTGCGAGGGGACGAACTTCACGCCGCGCGCCGTCGGATTGACGATGACGAAGGTCTCGATCCCGTCGATCCGGGCCGGAGCCAGGAGCGTCCGGTCCCCGGCGAAGAGAAAAGGGATCGACTCGCCCTCGCGGGGCGGCGACCCCGCGGGTCTCAGGACGGCCCGGCTGCGCCTGAAGTCGATGGTCGTCTGCATGTGGGACAGGAAACTCACCCCCAGGGTTCCGTCCACGCCCCGGAGCTGCGTCACGACGACCGGCACATTGCGGACCTGGAGCCCCGCGAGGTCCGCCGATTCGACGATCCCCTGCTCGGCCCGCTCGACATCGGGACTGGGAACTCCGGCGATCCGGACCCCGGCATCCTTCGCGTAGTCGCGGTCGAGGACGATCTCGCCCGCGCCGAAGTCGATCGCGAACCGGCCGGGGTGGCGGTTGATCCGCACCGTGGCGAGGCTCCCTCCCTCGAAGGACAGGACCGACGAGGGGTCGCGCCATTCCGCGGTGTACGGCGGTCCGCGCCGCGCCATCTCGCGGTATTTCACGACGAGCACCGAATCGTCGATCAGCGCCGCCGCCTCCGCCGCCTTGGCGTAGTTGTCCATGCGGTAGAAGGCCCAGAAGAGATCCTGGACCGCCATGGCGTCCACCTGGACCTTCTCGGTCCGCGTCAGCGAGACATACGAGAGGAACTGCTCCGCCGATTCCCGGTGGCGTCCCTTGAGCAGGTAGATCCGGCCCAGCACGCGGCGCGCGAAGAGGTTGCCCGGATCCCGGGCGACGACCGACGCGAGCTCGCGCTCCGCGGCATCGAGTTTCCCCTCGCCGTAGAGCTCGTGGCCCCGGTCGGCGGGATCCGAATCCGGAGAGGAGGACCGCTTCCCTCCGGCTCCGCCGCAGGCCGCCGCGATCAACGCCGCGGCCGCCATCCAGCGCTTCATCGCTTTTCCTCCGTCCGGCCCCCGTCCACGCGCAGGCGCAAGTCGCGCGCGCGCTCCCTCTGGTTCGCGTCGAGGCCCGCCCGCACCGCCGCGTCCAGGTCCTCGGCGGCGCCGTCCCACGCGCGCAGTTTGACCCGGCACTCCGCCCGCCGCAACCGCGCCTCCGCCTCCACGTCGCCGATCCGCCACGTCGTCAGCAGCGAGATCGCGCGATCGAGGTCGCGCACCGCCCGCTCCATCCGGCCCTGGCGCAGGAGAAACTGCGCCCGCCCCAGGAGGTACCGGGCCCGGACGTCGTCGGCCGCGTGCTCGACCGCCATCGAGTACGACCGCTCCGCCTCGTCCCTCCGGCCGCGTTCATCGAGAAGGACGGCGCGCCCGTAGTAGGCCCGCGCCATCTTGGGATCGTCCTCGAGCGCCATGCCGTACAGCGAGAGGGCGCGGTTCGGATCGGAGCAGGACTCCGCTTCGTCGCAGCGCGCCTCCGCGGCCGCCGCATAATCTGGACGTTGGAATCCGGAGCGACCCCCGCACGCCGCGGGGAGAAGCAGGAGGAGGGCGATCGCCGCGCGGGCCGGACCGGTCACTTCTGTCGCGCCCGCGCGTCCGCCAGTTCGCGTTCGATGAGGCCGCGGAGGGGGGGCTCGTCGCAGATCCGCAAAGCCGACTCGTAACACGCGACCGCCGGGACCAGGAGTTCCTTGTCCAGGTGCAGGCGGGCCAGCTCCCGGAGGACGGAGGCCGACGCCCGGATCCGGAGGGCGGCCGCGTAGTCGTCGCGCGCCTCTTCGTACCGGCCCGCGCGGGCGCGGAGCTGGGCGCGGGCCACCCAGGCTTCGCGAAGCACGGGATCCAGGTCCAGCGCGCGCGTGTAATCGGCTTCGGCGCCCTTGGCGTCGTTCGCGGCCGCGCGCGCCTGGCCCCGGCCCGAGTACATGATCGGAACCGGTCCGAGCGAGATCGCGCCATCGTACGCGCGGATGGCCTCGTTCCACCGTCCGAGGGATCGCAGGATCTCGGCGCGCGCGTACCAGATCGCGGCGTCGCCGGGCCGGCCCAGGTCGGCCTGGTCGAGATCCTCGAGCGCCCGCTCGGCCTGGCCGCTGGCCGCATGCACCCGCGACAGCGCCATCCAGCCGTCGGCATTGTCGGGTCGCAGGTAGACGGACAGGTCGAAGTTCCGCACCGCCGTCTTCAAGTGTCCGGCCCGGTGGGCGGCGACGCCGGCGTTGTGGTAATCCTCCCAGCGCCCGGGACCGCGCGCCCGCGCCTCGGCGAGATCGCGCTGCGACTCGGAGTAGCGCCCTTGCTGCCGCTCCAGCCAGGCCCGGAGGAGGTATCCGTCGGGCGCCTTGGGAACCGCTTCGATCACGGCGTTGAAATCGCGCTCGGCGTCCGCCTCTTTCCCGGATAGGAAGAGCAGCAGGCCGCGAAGGAGGAGGGCGTCGACGAATTTCGGATCGATCGCGATCGCCCGGCTGCAACTCTCGAGGGCCATTTCCGGGAAGCCCCAGGAATCCAGGATGTTCGCCCTCTGGAGCCAGCCTTCCGGCCAGGTGGGATTGGCCCGGAGGCCGGCGTGGACTTCGGCGAGAGCGGCCTCGACTCCCTCGAAATCGGGGCGGTGGCCCTGGCTGATGGTGCCGTAGTAGCGATCCAGGTCATCGGTCCGTTTCGGCGCGGCCGACCCGCATCCGGTGAGAAGCGCGAGAACGAGTACGGCGGTCCGCGACATGGGCGGCTATTCTAACCCGCTTTCCATTCTTTCCGGCGCTCCCACAGGTACTTGCGGCTCACGCCCAGGCGGCGCGCGATCTCCGCGAACGAGAGCTTTCCCTCGTGCGCCGCGACCGCGCGCCGGATGTGTTCGGCCACCGGAACGATCGGGCCGTCTTCCGCCGGCACGTCCGCCTCGAGGAACGAGAAATCCGGGGGCTCGAGAAGTGCGCCGCGCCGCATCGTCGCCGCCTGCCAGAGCGCGTTCTGGAGCTGGCGCACGTTGCCGGGCCACGGCTGCCGGCGAAGGACGCCGAGCGCGGCCATCGAGAGCCGCGGCTGCGGCCGGCCGGTCGCCTCCGCGAAACTCCGGAGAAAGTGATCGGCCAGGAGAGGGATGTCCTCGGGCCGGTCGCGCAAGGCCGGAAGGTCGATGCGCACGACGTCGAGCCGGTACAGGAGATCCGGCCGGAACCGGCCCGCCGCTACCCTCGTCCGCAACTCCTGGTTGGACGCCGACACGATCCGGACCGACACGGGACGCGACCGGCTCTCTCCCACTCTCCGCACCTGGCCGTCCTGCAGGACGCGCAGCAGCTTTTCCTGCAGGGACGCGGGCATCGCCTCGACCTCGTCGAGAAAGAGCGTGCCTCCGTGGGCCTGCTCGAAGAGCCCCTGCCGGTCGCGATCGGCCCCGGTGAACGACCCGCGCGCGTGGCCGAAGCACTCGCTCTCGGCGAGGGTCTCCGGGATCGCCGCCACGTTGGCCGCGACGAAGGGGCCGCGGCCCCCGTGGATGAGCCGCGCCACGAGTTCCTTGCCCGTGCCGCTTTCCCCGTGGAGGTGGACAGGAAACGGCACGCCGGCGGCGCGCCGCGCGCGATCCACCGCGTCGCGCATGGCCCGGGCCCGCGCCACGATCTCCGGCGCACCGGAGCGCCCGGACTCGCGCTCTCTCGGATGATGTCGCGCCAGCCGGAGGGCGACCGCCGCCAGGGCGCCGAGCCCGGACAGCAGCTCGAGGTCGGCGCTCCGGAAGAGCCCCGGCGCCGACGAGTGATCGAAGCTGAGCACGCCGAGCGTCTCGGTTCCATCCCGCAGGGGCACGGCGCAGACGGACCGCACGCGTCCGCCGCGGATGCTCTCCGACGCGGAGAAATCGCCGTGGTCGAGCGCGTCCGCGATGACGAACGGCCCCGGCGCGGCCCACGCGCGGTCGAGGAGCGTGCGGCTCGGGGGCGACGACGTCTCCGGCGCCGCGTACGTGGCGCCGCCGGCCGCGATGTAGCCCCGCTCGGCGCCGGTGAGGTGGAGAAACGCGTCGAGCAGTCCGCCGAGCACGCGGGCAAGGTCGCCGCCGGAGGCCACAGCGCGGGCCGCCTCGAGCAATTGGGAAGCGGAAGCGTCCAAGGGTCACCGAAGTCCAATGCGAGGAACTTCGGACGTCCCGACGTCGGCCGACTGTGGACCGTGGACCGTGGACTGGAACCTCATCATGGGGCGACGCGCTTCAGCGCCTCGAGCAGCACCCGCTCGCCCTCGCGGACGAGCCCGTCGGCGCGATCGGCGACGGGCGCGTCGGCCAGGATCCGGATGACGGGTTCCGTCGCGGACGCCCGGATGAGGAGCCAGGCGCCGTCGGCGTAGACGCGCTTGAAGCCGTCCAGGCGGAGGTCGCGGACGCGGCCGTCGGTCAGCTCGCGCTCGAGGAGGCGGGCGACCTCGGCCAGCGCGGACGCCTTGAGGGGATCCTCCACGCGCAGGTTCCGCTTCGCCTGGTGGAACGCGGGCGCCCGCGCGACGAGGCCGGGGAGCGGCAGCCCGGTCTCGGTCATGAGCTCGAGGAGCTTCGCCCCGGTGTAGAGCCCGTCCGACCAGACGCGGTCGCGGGGGAAGTAGTATTTGCCCGACTCCTCGTAGGCGTACGCGGCGTTGAGATCCCGGATCGCCTGCGCCGTCTGGGGCTGTCCCACGCCGCAGTACTCGAGCGTCGCGCCGCGCTCGCGGCAGACGACCTCGATGAGGCCGCTCGACGTCACGGGCGTGACGCAGACGTCGCCGCGGCCGAGCTCCGAGCGGGCGAAGATCGCGCCGATCGTGTCCTCGCTCACGGCCCGTCCGTCCGGCCCGATGAAGAGGACGCGGTCGGCGTCCACGTCGAGGCAGATGCCCAGGTCGCACCCGAACTTGGAGACGAGCCCCGCGGCCTCCACGACGGTGTGCGCCCGCGGCTCCGACGGCCGGCCGGGGATCGGCGAGGGGTCGTAGTTGAGCATCTCGACCTCGCAGCCGAACCACTGGTAGAGCTCCTTGGCGACGTAGCTGGCGGGGCCGTTGGCCGGATCGACGACGATCTTGTACTTGCGTTCGCGAATCGCGCGCGTGTCGACGAGCCGCACGACTTCGGAGACGTAGGTCTCGTAGGGATGGAAGACCTCGTCGACGCGGCCGATGTCCTCGGGCCGCACGGTCCGGGTCCGCGCGGGGAGCGCGCGGTAGCGGCGCTCGAGGTCGTCGCTGACGGAGTAGGGCGCGAAGGAGCCGTCGGACTGGAGATAGATGAGGCCGACCCGGTCCGGCGGAAGGTGGCTTCCCGTCACCAGGATCCCGCCGTCGAGCTTCGTCCGCTCGAGGTTGAGCCCCAGCACGCCGGTCGGGACGCAGCCGAAGAACTGGACGTCGACGCCCGCGGAGGCGAGCCCGCTCGCGGCGGCGCGCGCGAGGATCTCGGCCCCGTAGCGCGTGTCGTGGCCGACGGCGACGACGCCCCGCCCGTCCTTCTGTTCCGCGACGTGATCGCCGGCGACGATCCCCAGCTTGAGCGCGAGCTCCGGCGTGATGTCCTTGTTGGTGACGCCCCGGATGCCCGCCGTGCCAAACATGCGTTCCGGCATGAGTGGCTTCAAGTCTACCACCCCGTGAAGGCTCATACCACGGAGTGCTCCGGCGGGAAGAAAAGCCGCAGGAAAGATAGGAGTCCGGGGTGCAGGGTCCAAGGTGATCCAAAGCCTTGGGTCCAAAGAGTTGCAAGGTCCTGAGTCCAAGGTGATCCAAAGTCTTGAGTCCAAAGAGTCGCAACGTCCTGAGTCCAACGTGATCCAAATTCCGGAGTCCTGCGTCGGACCTTGAACCGGCCCAGGACTCGGGACTCCGGATCACCTTGGACCTTGGACGTTGCACTTTTAGAGTAAGATCGGGTGCAACCTGTGAGCCCCATCCTTCTTTCGCTCACCGTCGGGCTGACGGCCACGGCGATCAGCCTCCCGCCCGGGATCCTCGTGGCGTGGATCCTCGAGCGGACCCGCTGGCCGGGCCGCGGATTCCTTCAAGTCGCGGTGATGCTCCCCCTGGTCCTGCCTCCCGTGGTCACCGGGTACCTCCTTCTCAAGCTCTTTTCCCCGAGGGGCTGGCTCGGCGGCGCGCTGGAGGGCGTGGGAATGCCGGTCGCGTTTCACTGGCTGGGCGCGGTGGTCGCGGCCGCCGTCGTCGGGTTCCCGCTGCTCGTCCTCAGCCTGACCCTGGCGATGAAGTCGATCGAACCCCGGATGGAAATCGTCTCGCGGTCGCTGGGACGCTCGGGGTGGGAGACGTTCTGGCGCGTGACGCTGCCCCTGTCGTGGCCGGGCCTGCTCGCCGGTTCGGTCCTGACGTTCGCGCGCGGGCTCGGCGAGTTCGGCGCCACGATCATTCTCGCGGGGCGCATCGAGGAGGAGACGGAGACGATCCCCCTGGCCGTCTACGCCGCGATGGAGACGCCCGGGGGGGAGGCGCGGGTCGAGGCCCTCGTCGCCGCCTCGCTGCTCATCTGCATCGCCGCCGTCGTCGCGGCGCGGGCGCTCGACGCCTGGCACCGCCGGCGGATGGAGCTGATCCGATGAAATTCGACATCGAAGCCAACGTCCGCCGCCGCTCCGGGTTTTCGCTCGAGGCCTCCTTCACCTGCGACGCGGGTTCCCTGGGAATCGTCGGGCCCAGCGGGTGCGGAAAAACGACGCTGCTCGACATCCTCGCGGGCATCGAGGCGGGGGGCCGCGTGTCGCTCGACGGCGAGGACGTCTCGAAGGTTCCCCTGCACCGCCGCCGGGTCGGCTACGTGGCCCAGGACGCGCTGCTCTTTCCCCACATGTCCGTGCGGCGGAATCTCGAATACGCGCCCGGCGCGGACGGCGTGGAGGACGTCGCGACGGCCCTCGGGATCCTGCCCCTCCTCGACCGGATGCCGCGGCACCTGAGCGGCGGAGAGCGGAAGCGGGCGGCGCTCGCGCGCGCGATCACGTCCCGCCCGGGCCTCCTCCTGCTGGACGAGCCGTTCGCCGGGCTGGACGAGCGCCGGCGCCGCGAGGCGATGTCGCTCCTCGACCAGGCGCGCCGCCGGTTCGCGCTGCCGATGGTCCTGGTCAGCCACTTCGCCGAGGAGGTGATCGCGCTGACGGAGGCCGCGGTGCGGCTCGAAGCGGGCCGCGTCGTCGCGATCGGGACGAGCGCGTCGGTCCTCCGTGCCGGCGAGACCCAGATCGACAACTTTTTCACGGGCTGCGTCGTGGGCCCGTCGCTCGTCCGGTGCGACGACGTGGAGCTGCACGCCGTCATTCCGGCCGACGCGGCGGGGGACGTGCGGCTCGGCTGCTACGCCCACGACGTGCTCCTGGCGAAGTCCGAGCCGAAGGACATCTCCGCGCGCAATGTGCTGTGGACCATGGTGACGGCCGTGGAGGCGGCGGGCGAGGCGGTCCTGGTCTCCCTCGCCACACCCCCCGTGAAAGCGCTCGTGACGAGCGAGGCGGCGGAGCGGCTCGGGCTCGAGGAAGGAAAGCGGCTGGTGGTGATCCTCAAGGCGACAGCC
>DASRJF010000248.1:0-2474 GCA_035649615.1 Planctomycetota bacterium
CCGGCCGAACCGGACCGTCGCCTCGTCCCGGAGCCGCTCCACCTCGTCCTCCCGGGACACGTCGGCCGGGATCGCGAGAACGTCGGTCGATTTCGACAACGCGCGGGCGGTCTCCTTCAAAGGCTCCGGGGACCGCGCGCACAGCACAAGCTGGGCTCCGTCCGCCGCCGCCCGCTCGGCGATGGCGCGCCCGATACCCCGGCTCGCGCCCGTGATGACGACGACCTGGTCCTTGAGACTCATGCCGTCGCGGCCTCGACCACGATATCGCGCAAGAGGTCGAGGCAGCGCTCCCCCTCCTCATTGGTGGCGCTCGCGGGATCCCCGAAGTAGGCGAAGTCGCCCCCGCACTCCTCGAAGTTCTTCGCGCCGCCCTTGATCTTCGCGCCGAGGTCGACGTCGACCCGGGTCAACCCGATCCGCTCCGACTCCCGCACCGCCTTCGCCTTCGCGGCCATCATCATCGAGGTCTCGAAGTTCCCGGCGTGGGCCCCGCCCTTCTTGAACTCGTCGGGCAACCGGTCCACCCACGGCTTTCGCGTGATGTCGGGGAACACGACCCTGATCTTCGCGGGCTTCATCGCCTCCTCGGCCGCGTGCAAGGCCTTGAGGTTGGAGGGATCGACGTGCGGGCTGATCAACACGAGCTTCGCCGCCCCGTGCTTTTCCAGGCCCCGGGCCAGCTCGCAGACGTAGGCCGCGGCGGTCCCCTCGGAAATCCCGAGCGTGCCGCCGAACGCGGCCGCGAATTTCGCCGGCGTGATCGACAGCGCGGGCAGGATCACGGCCGTGGACTTCCACTCCCTCAGTTTCTCGCCGGCCCGGCGCGCCACTTCCTCGGCGATGACCGTGTCCGTCGAGAGGGGGAGGTGCGGGCCGTGCGCCTCGAGGGCGCCGATCGGGAGGAGGCACGTGGAGCCCTTCAGGGCCTTGTCGGCTTCCGGATACGTCAGGTCCGCGAGATGCTGGAGATGCCCCATGAGTCACACCTTCAGTTTTTTCCGATCGATCTTTCCCCTGTCCGTCTTCGGCAGCGCCTCGACGAACTCGACCCGCCGCGGGTACTTGTAGGCGGCGAGCCGCCCCTTGACGAACTCCTGGATCTCCTCGGCCAGGGTTTCCCGCGGGCTCCCCTCGCGCAGGACGACGAACGCCCGGGGCTTGGTGAGCCCCTGCTCATCCGTGTAGCCGTTGACCGCCGCTTCGAGCACCGCCGGATGCTTCAGGAGGCAGTTCTCCACTTCGATCGGGGACACGAAGATGCCGCCGACTTTCAGGAGGTCGTCGACGCGGCCTTCATACCAGTAGTAGCCGGCTTCGTCGACGTGGAACAGGTCGCTCGTGAAACACCAGTCCCCCGCGAACGTCTCCTTCGATTTCTCGTGGGCGCCGAAGTACATGAGGCCCGCGCTGTCGCCTTTCACGTGCAGGCGGCCCACCTCGCCGGGCCGGCACTGGCGGCCCTCCGTGTCGACGATCCGCGCCTCGTACCCGGGGACGATCTTCCCCAGGCTGCCGGGCTTCACGTCGCCGATCCGGTTCGAGATATAGATGTGGAACATCTCCGCGGATCCGATGCCGTCGAGGATCTCCGTCCCGAACGCCGCCTTCCATTTCGTGTAGAGCTCCGGAGGAAGGTACTCCCCGGCGCTCAAGACGACCCGAAGGCAGGACAGGTCCTGCGCGCCCGCCTCCGCGTGGTTCACCATCTTCCCGATGGTCGTGGGCACGTTCGTGAGGACGGTGGGCTTCCACGTCCGGATGTTTTCGAAGAGCGTCTCGGGCGTCGGCGCCTCCTCGAAGAGCGCCGCGGTCGCGCCGACCGCGAACGGGAACATGAGGTTCGTTCCGGTCGCGTATCCGAAATAGAGGCGCGGCACCGAGAGCGTGACGTCGGTTTCCCGGTACTGGACGATCTGCTTCGCGTAGTGCTCGGTGTTGTACGGGAAGTCGTGATGGAAGTGGACGACCCCCTTCGACCGGCCGGTCGTTCCGCCGCTGAAGAGCCAGCACGCGACGTCGTCGCGGGAGGTTTCGGCCCCCACCAGCTCCCCGGGGGCGCGGGGCACGACGGTCTGGTAGTGCGGCAGCCCCGCCGTGGCCTCGCCCACGACGAGGATGTTGCGGAGGTGCTTCGCCTGCGGCCGGAGCGCCCGGAAGACATCCGCGACGCTGTCGTGGACGACCGCGACCTTGGCCCGCGTGTACTCCAGGTAGTACGCGTAGTCCTCGGGCGGAAGCCTCGGATTCCCCATCGTGACGACGGCGCCGATCTTCAGGACGCCGAAGAACACGGGCGCGAATTCGGCGATGTCCGGGAGGCAGATGTAGACGCGATCCTCCATTTCGACGCCGAGGTCGCGGAGGACGTGGCCGACGCGGTTCGCTTCGGCCGCCACCTCGAAGTAGGTCATGGATCTCCGGCGGCTGCGCACGGCGACCTTCTCGCCCTTCCCCTCGCGCAGGCGGTCGTC
>DASRJF010000249.1:0-5116 GCA_035649615.1 Planctomycetota bacterium
CCGGGAGGACATCGCGACGGTCGAGGTGCGGGTGGGCCCCGAGGTCTTCGCCCTCCTGGAGGCGCGCAAGGCCGAGATCCAGGAGATGGAGATCAAGTACCGCAAGCGGATCCGCCCGTCCCGCGTCCGCGACCAGCCCGACCACCGGGTGGAGATCACGTGCTACAGCCCGAACGGGGACAAGGTGGTGGACATTGTCCGATAGACTTCAGACTTCCGACTTCAGACTTCAGAAAGAGGGGAAAGAGGGGGCGGACGGTGCAAGAGCGCTTCATATAAGGCTCCGCAGCCAGCGTGCGGAAATCATTTCACGTCGAGGATGATCTCTGTCCTTCCGCCGTTGCTGGTTTGACGCAGCAGGTAGCCGTCCGGGCTGATCCAGTAGACGTTGTCCACCTCCGTTGTGACGGCGACATCCTCGTCGTCAACTTTTCGGGGGACCGTCCACTCCCCTTTGTGCTGCCACTTGAAAGCGCCGACCTTCTTTCCGCCGATCTCGAGCAGTTCCTTGCCGAGACAGCGAAAGGTGTGGTCGCGCTGCAACTGATCCTCGATTCCGCTCATGACGTCGGCGGTGAAGGTGACGCCTTCCTTCTGTTCTGCGGCGCAAATCCCACGGACCACCGCTTGCTCACCGATCGTCCTTTCGGAAACCTCGATCGTCTGTTTCTGGTCCGGGGATTGAAGAGTTGCCTTTTTCCCCTCGACGGAAACGGTCCACTGGACCTCCTTGCCATTGTCCTTCGTAATCCGCTTCGTTGAGATCAGGCGCAAGCGATCCAACGAGGCCTTCTCCGTTGCCGTCAGGACCAATTCCTGGCCCTTCAGATTTGCGGCGAATCGATCCTCGAATACGACGATGTTTCGATCCCCTTCTTTTTCGATGCGCGTCCTTAGACTCATGGTTCCCGATTCCTTGTTGCCGAACTTCACTCGATAATTCCGGTCGCCGAATTTCGTGAGCGCGGCCTCGAGCTTGTCCGCCTCGGACTGGGCCGTAGCTGATTGAACCAGCAGGGTGGACAGCAGAAGCCATCTCATGATTCATTCCTCGTGCTGAACCGCATGACTTCGAGTCGGGAATCGCAAATCCCCAATCGCCAATCTCAAATCGGGGCTACTTGGCCTCCAAGACGTACTCCACGCCTCCGAGCCCGATGTACTTGACGAGGTGGCCGGCGGAGCTGACCCAGTAGGTGTTCTTCACGTTGGCGCCGGACTTTCCTTCTTCGACCTGCTCCCTCCACCGGAAGGCCGTTTGCTTGCGGCCCGCGATCTCGATGTCCACTTCGCCGTCGCACTTGAGCTGGCGGCTCTCCAGTTCATGCGTCACGTGGGACAGGATGTCGACGTTGAGAATGTCGCCCTTCCTTTGTTCCACGGCGCAGAGCCGGCGAAGCAGGCCCGATTCGCCCATCGTTTTCCCGGGGACGTCCAACGTCTTCTTCTCGCCTTCGAGGATCACCACCGCCTGGGTTCCCTCCACGGTGATGGACTCGATGCTCCTTCGGCCGTCGAGGACGCTGACCCATCGAAGCGAGGACAGGCGAAGCCCGTCCAGGGAGGCCTTCTCGGTCACGGTCCCGGTCACGGTTCCGCCGGTGGCGGGTTCCGTCATCGAATCCTCGAAGATGGCGAGGCGGCGGCCGCCTTCCGACTCGATCCGGGTCTTCATCTTCAGCAGTCCCGCCTTCTTGCCGGACACGTACATGGCGTAGGTCCGGTTCCCGAACTTCTTGAGCGCGGACTCCATCCGGTCGGCCTCGGACTGGGCGGGGGCCGCCTGGATGAGAAGGACCGACGCGAGAATCGCGAGCATGACGTTCATCATTTGTTTCCGAGGACCATTTCCATCGAGCCAAGGGTGAACTTCAGAAGGGCGCCGTCCGGCCCGACCCAATAGGCGTTGTTGAACGAGTACGGGACCGGCTCACCGCTCAGGATCGACCGGCCCTCTCGCTTGTCGACCCACTTGAACGTCGCGAACTTGGTTCCGCCGATGTCGAGGGTCTCGGCCGCGACGCACTTGACCTGCTGTTTCCGCTGGTAATCGACGGGATCCAGCACGAGAAGGTCCGCGGTGACGACCGATCCGACCTTCTGCTCGGCGCCGCAGATGAGCCGGATCAGCGCGCGCTCGCCGCACGCCCCTTCGACCTTGTTGAGGACCAGGTTGCCCTGGGCCGACGCGACCTCGGCGTTTCCATCCTCGATGGAAATTCGGGGATCGTCCTCCGTGATGCCCCCGTCCACCCGGGTGGCCCACCGGAGGCGAAGTCCCTTCAACGCCGCCTTCTCGGTGTAGGTCACGGCCTGGGGAGTGTCGCCGGCCTTTTCAATCCGGTCTTCGAAGATCGCCAGCCGGGCTCCGCCTTCCCCTTCGAAGCGGGTCTTGAGCGTGCACCGGCCGACCGGGTTCCCCTTCTCGAAGACGCGGTATTCCCGGTCGCCGAACCTCCTGAGCGCGGCTTCGACCTTGTCCGCCTCCGACTGGGCGGGGGCCGACAGGATGGCGAGGATCGCCGCCAGGAGCGCCCGCATGGATCGCCTCCCGTGATCGCGCCAAGTATAGCCGTCTCACCGGCCGACAACTGACATCTGATTGCTGATCTTTTCCTTCTGAAGTCGGAAGTCTGAAGTCTGAAGTCTGGTCCCGCTTGTGTTTCGCCCCCTCGTCTGTTATAAGAATCGCCCCTTTGAGGACTCGTCCATGTACGCCATCATCAACGACCGGGGCCGCCAGCTGAAGGTCGAGAAGGGCGGCACCTTCGAGTTCGACCGCAAGCCCGGCAAGACCGGCACGATCGAGTTCACCGAGGTCCTCGTCCTGCACGACGGCGAGAAGGTGAAGGTCGGGACTCCGCTCCTCCAGGGCGCCAAGGTCGTCGGCGAGGTGGTGAAGGAAGTCGTCGGCAAGAAGATCCGCGTCACCAAGTACAAGCGCCGCGAGGGGTACCACAAGACCAAGGGCCACCGCTCGAAGCACACCCTGGTGAAGATTACCGAGATCGTTGGATAGTAGTCGGTTCGCCGTTCGCCGCCTGAAACTGCCGATTCACTCCAACGGCAAACGGTAGACTCACGCCATTATGTTCCGCGACGAAGTTGTCATTCGAGTGAAGGCCGGCGATGGCCATCCGGGCTGCGTCGCGATGCACCGCGAGAAGTACATCCCCCGCGGCGGCCCCATCGGCGGCGACGGCGGGAAGGGCGGCGACGTCATCTTCCAGGCCGACGAGAACTACAACACCCTCTACCACCTGATCCAGCGGCCCGTCTTCCGCGCCCCCGGGGGAGAGCCCGGCGACGCCAAGGGGTGCTCCGGCCGGGGCGGCCGCAACCTCACCGTCTCCGTCCCCGTCGGCACGATCGTCCGCGACGCCCGCACCGGCGCGCTCCTCAAGGACCTCTCGGCCCATCTCCAGAAGGTCGTCATCTGCCGGGGCGGGAAGGGCGGACGCGGCAACCGCCGGTTCGCGACCCCGACCCGCCAGACGCCGCACTTCGCCGAGCCCGGCGAGCCCGGCGAGGAGCGGAAGCTCAAACTCGAGCTCCGCATGATCGCCGACGCGGGCCTCGTCGGGATGCCCAACGCGGGCAAGTCGACGCTCCTGTCGCGGCTGTCGGCGGCCCGCCCGCGCGTGGCCGCGTATCCCTTCACCACGCTCATCCCGAGCCTCGGGATCATGAAGCTCGGCGAGATCCGCACCTGCGTCCTGGCCGACCTCCCCGGGCTCATCGAGGGCGCGCGGGCGGGGAAGGGCCTCGGCGACAAGTTCCTGCGCCACATCGAGCGGACGCGCATCATCCTCCACCTCGTGGACGTCGCCCCCATGGCCCTCAAGACCCCCGCCGAGGCGTACCGGATCATCCGCAAGGAGGTCGCCGGCTACAGCCCGGCCCTCGCGGAGAAGCCGGAGATCGTCCTGGCCACGAAGGTCGACGCGCTCGAGGACAGGAAGGCGCTGGCGGCCCTCCGCCGGGCGGTGAAGAAGGAGTCGGGCGGCGACGTGCTCGAGGTCTCCGCGGCCGCGGGGACGGGCATCGCGGCGCTGGCGCGGCGGCTCCTGGGCGAACTCGAGGTCCCGAAAGTCGAATCCCCGACCCCCGGATTGGTGTAAGATTAGGCCAATCGGGAGAACCACCCCATGGAACTGGCCAGCATTTTCGCGGCGATGGTCAAGGAAGACGCGTCCGACCTCTTCCTGAAAGTCGGCGTGCCGCCGTCGATCCGCGTCATCGGCCGCGTCGTCTCGATGGGCGGGCCGGCGGTGACCGAAGAGAACATGATGGAGATCTTCAACCAGGTCACGGACGACTTCAACAAGAAGAAGTTCAGCGACGAGGGCGAAGTCGACGTGTCGTACGAGCTCTACGGCGTGGGCCGGTTCCGCGCCAACATCTTCCGCCAGCGCGGCTACATCGGCATGGTCTTCCGCCACATCTTCGCGAAGATCCCGACGATGGAGGAGCTGAACCTCCCCGCGGACCAGCTGAAGCGCCTCGCCCTCCTCCCGCGCGGGCTCATCCTCGTGACGGGCACCGCCGGCTCGGGCAAGTCGACGACCATCGCGTCGATGCTCAACTTCATCAACTCGAACGAGGAGAAGCACATCGTCACGGTGGAGGACCCCGTCGAGTTCACCTTCACCGACGACAAGTGCGTCATCGAGCAGCGCGAGATCGGGCAGGACACGCAGAATTTCGCCAAGGCCCTGAAGCACGCCGTCCGCCAGTCGCCGGACGTCATCTTCGTCGGCGAAATGCGCGACCTGGAGACCATGGAGGCGGCCGTCAACGCCGCGGAAACGGGCCACCTGGTCGTGTCGACCCTGCACTCGCAGAACGCGATGCAGACCGTCGACCGCATCATGAACATGTTCCCCGTCCACCAGCACGAGTTCCTCCGGATGCAGATGTCGCAGCTCCTGGAAGGCGTCGTCTCGCAGCGCCTCATTCCCACGAAGGACGGCTCGGCGCGCATGCCCGCGATCGAGATGATGATCGCGACGCCGACGAGCCGCGAGCTGATCCTCGGCGGCAAGACGCGCGAGCTGTACCGGGCCCTCAAGGAGGGCGGGTACTACGGGTGCATGACGTTCAACCACTCGCTCAA
>DASRJF010000250.1:0-9040 GCA_035649615.1 Planctomycetota bacterium
TCGCGGGAAAGCGGCCGGCGGTGATGATCATCCACGAATGGAAAGGCCACGGGGACTACGTGCGGCGCCGCGCGGACCAGCTGGCGCGGCTCGGCTACCTGGCCTTCGCGGCGGACATGTACGGGAAAGGCGTGTTCGCGAAGGACCACGAGGAAGCCGGGAAGCTCGCCGGGGCCTTCTTCAACGACCGGAAGCTCATGCGCGAGCGCGCCGCCGCGGGCCTCGAGGCCTTGAAGAAACACGCCCTGTGCGACCCGACGCGCCTCGCCGCGATGGGCTACTGCTTCGGCGGGACGACGGCCCTCGAGATGGCGCGCGCGGGGCTCGATCTCCGCGGCGTCGCCAGCTTCCACGGAATGCTCGGGACTCCGGTCCCCGCGAAGGAGATCAAGGCGAGGGTCATCGTCTTCCACGGCAAGGACGACAAGTTCATCCCCGAGAAGGACGTGAAGGCCTTCGAAGAGGAGATGAAGGCCGCCAAGGCGAACCTCGAATTCATCGCGTACGACGGCGCGGTTCACAGCTTCACGGTGAAGGAAGCGGGCGACGATCCCTCGAAGGGCATGGCCTACAACGAGAAGGCGGACCAGAGCTCGTGGACCAAGCTGGAGAGCTTCTTGAAAGAGATTTTCAAGTAGAAGAGACCCCGGAGTCTACGAGTGATTGGCGATTGACGAGGACCGATTGGCGATTGGCGATTGGGACGATTGAAGAATTGACTCCAGCAGCGGACCTGCTCAATCGAATCTCTTGAGTCGATGGGCATTCCGGCGGCGGGGCGGGAATCGCAAATCGCCAATTGTCCTAGTGGTCCTGCAACGGCAACATCCGGTAGGGAGCTTGCAGGGCGAGGAGAGCACACGCTGTAGGGAAGGTTCTCCCGCTGATGCACGCCGTCGACGTCCAGCTGCCGTCGCCGTTCTGGCGGCGGATCAGCTCCTCGCGGATGTACGTGAACCACTGCATCCACCGCGCGCCCGGCTCGCGGATGAGCGCCTGCGTCATCATCGCCGCGGAGAGGTAGTCCTCGCCCTCGACGGTCAGGTACTGTCCGCCCATCTGGCCGCCGCGGACGTACTTGAGGAACGAATCCGCCGCGCCCGTCGCCTCGGGCGACTTCGAGTAGCCCATGCCGTACAGCACGCGGATCGAGCTGGCCGTGGCGTAGATCGCCTGGTACCCGCCCATCTGGTTGCCCCGGTCGAAGAGCTTAGTCCCGGAATTGTACTGCTTCTTGATGAAGTCGACGGTCTTGTCGACGGCCGCCCGCTTGATCTCGATCCCCGCCGAGCTGGCAGCGCGGAGCGCGAGCCACGCCATGCACGTTGCCTTGAGGCTCCCGAACGTGTTCTTGTGCCAGCTCCCGTCGGGCTCCTGCGACGTCGCGATGATCGTCGTGAGGGTCCCGAGGACCTCGCGCATCTCCTCGAGGTTCTCCTTCTCGAGCCACGAGGGCCGCATCCCGTAGACCTGCGTCAGGAAGATCACCGCGAAGAAATTGTGGACCTTGGTCCCGAGCTTGTTCTGGATGAGCGTGACGCTCCCCGAGACGATGTCGCTGCGCGTCTTCCGCGCCCGCTCCAGGACGTAGTTGGTGGCCCCGCGCAGGGCTTCGACGGCCAGCGCATCGGGTCCGCCCCGCTCGGTGTTGCCGGCGGTCATGAGCGCGAGGCCCGCGAGCGCGGTGCAGGTGATGTCGGCGCCGGATCCCCGTTCCAATCCCCACGAACCGTCGCGGTTCTGGGCCTGGAGGAGCCACTGGGTGGCTTTCTCGATCGACCGCTTCTGGCGGTCGGTCATCTCATCGTCGCCCACCCTCGCCGGGCCGGGGGGTTGGGCTGCGGTGGGCAAGGTCACCAGGATCGAGAAGGCCAACACGAGAGCTGACTTCATACGCAACTATTATGACGCCATTCCGCGCCGGGAGTATCTCGAATCCGGTCCCGATCGCTTTTCCAGCAGGGATCGGGTTCCGACGATAAAATAGAAGCCAACGCGGCGCCGATGAAAAAGCCTACGCGGGGGACGGCGACTTGGCAGACCAGCGGCGCACCGTCTCCTCGAGCGTGGTGAGGGGCAGGGCGCCGTGGCGCAGGACTTCATCGTGGAATCCGCGCAGGTCGAAGGCGGCGCCCAGGGCCTTCTTCGCCTCGGCGCGCAGGCGGGAGATCTCCCGCTGTCCCACCTTGTAGGCCAGCGCCTGCCCGGGCCAGATGATGTACCGGTCGACCTCGTTGACGATCTCCGTGTCGCCGAGCGCGATGTTCGACTTGAAGAAGTCGATCGCCTGCTGGCGCGTCCATTTCTTCGAGTGGAGGCCCGTGTCGACGACGAGCCGGCAGGCGCGCCACGCCTGGTACGTGAGCATGCCGAAGCGCTCGAGATCGTTCTCGTACAGCCCCATCTCGTCGGCCAGCCGCTCCGTGTAAAGCGCCCAGCCCTCGACGAACGCGGTGAACGACGAGTGCCTCCGGAAGGGGGGCAGCCCCTTCATCTCGACGGAGATCGCGATCTGGAGATGGTGGCCCGGCACGGCCTCGTGAACGGTGAGCGCCGCGTTGTTGCACTTGAGGCGCGTCTGCGGCTGGTACGTGTTCGCGTAGAAGATGCCCGGGCGCGACAGGTCCTCCGGCGGCTGGTAGTAGAACGCCGCCACGCAGTCCTTCTCGCGGTACTCCTCGATCGCCTTGACGATGCACCGCGTCTTGGGGAGGAGGCCGAACGCCTTCGGCAAGGCGGCCGAGCACTTGTCGAGGATGCGCTCGAAGTGGGCGAGGATCTCCTCCCGCGACGCCCAGAAGTTGGCCCGGTCGGCCATCAGCTTCGCGAAGAACGACTTCACGTCGCCCGCGTGGCCGAGCTTGCGGGCGATGGCCTCCATTTCGCCGAGGATCGAGCGGAGCTCCTCGCGCCCGATCTCGTGGAGCTGGTCCGGGGTCAGGTTCGTCGTCGTGTGGTGCCGGACGCGGAAGGCGTACGCGGCGTCGCCGCCCGCCGTCGCCCAGACGCCGACCTCCTCGCGCGCCCGCGACCCGTAGTCGGATTTCAGGAACGCGAGGTACTTCGCGTACGCGGGGTAGACCGAATCGCGGATGGCCTCCAGGACGCGCGCGTCGAGGGGAGCGGCCGCGGCGGGCCTCTTCTCGAGGGCGATGGCCAGCGGCGATTTCTCCGGCGGCGTCGCGAGGAGCGCCTCGAGCTGTCCGGCGACCCGGGTGACCGCCACGCGCGGGGCGATGCGCCCCTGCTCCAGGCCCTCCCGCAGGTTGGCCAGGTGCCCGTCGATGTACGCCGGGAACGACTGGAAGCGGACGATCAGGTCGAGGACGTCCTTCTCGATCCGGAACGGATGGTAGTTGAGCAGCTCGAGGAGCCAGACCTGCGGGCCGAACATCTGGTCGATGTTCCACTGGTGGAATTTGAGCTCGCGCTCCTGGATCTGCGACGCGATGAGGTGCTCGAGGATCGAGCGGGTGACGCGGCCCTCGTCGTCCAGGCCGGCGGCGTCGACGGCCCCGACCTGGGCCCGCAGCGCGCGGAGCTCGCCGAGCTGGCGCTCCACGTCGGCCGGCCCGATGCGGGGAAGCTGGTCGTTGTAGCGGGGATCGCCCAGGTACGTCGCCCAGGTGGGTTCCGTGGTGAGGACCCACTGCCAGTACGCGTCCCCGGCGGACGAAAGCGCTGCAGAACTCATGAAACCCCGGTTTTCTGGACTCTACGGTTCCTAGGCTTCACGGCCTCAAGGCTTCGAGGCTTCAAGGCGGTGAGGCAATCTAGCTTCATCTGGCAACCTTCGCACGCCGCTTTGGAGCCTTGGAGCCTTGAAGCCTCGGAGCCTCGGAGCCTTGAAGCCTTCGAACTCTGAAGCTATTTCTTCGCGGGCAACTTTCCGAATCCCGACACGGCATACGTTCCGCTGCGCGGGTCGGTCGTGAGCTTGAGGAACCCGCGCTCCTCGGCGTCCTCGAGCAGCTCGCCGAAGTTCCGGTAGCCGTGGTACGACTCGTTGAACGAGGGCAGCTTCCGCTTGATCGTGTCCTTGATCATCGAGGCGTGCAGGACGTCCTTGCCCTCGCGGATGAGCGCCGCGATCGTCTCGATGAGCAGCTGGAGCGCCTGCGCCTTTTCCTTCGGGATGTTCGCGTCGATCACGGGCGGCGTGCCCGTGGGCCGCTCGAGGTCCTCGTAGTAGATGAACTCGTCGCAGTTCTCGATGAGCAGGTTCGAGGTCGAGTTCTTCACGCCCAGCCCGACGACGTGCTTGCCGTTCTCCTTCAACTTGGAGACGAGCGGCGAGAAGTCGCTGTCGCCCGACACGATGACGAACGTGTCGATGTGCTCCTTCGCGTAGCAGAGGTCGATGGCGTCGACGCAGAGGCGGATGTCCGCGGAGTTCTTCCCCGTCATGGAGCGCTTGGGGATCTCGATGAGCTCGACGGCCGACTCGTGGAGCTCGCGCTTGAAGTCGCCGAAGCGGGTCCAGTCCGCGTACGCCTTCTTGACGATGACTTTCCCCTTCTCGAGCAGGCGGGCGAGGATCTTGGAGATGTCGAACTTGGTCTTTCGGCCGTGGAATCCGAGGGCGATGTTCTCGAAGTCGATGAACACGGCGAGGGTATGCGCGTCAGTCATGTGCGAAGAAACTAGAGCAACAGGGACCGAGTGTCAACGATGGCGCCCGGCCGGACGCTTCACCCGGCGATTTGCGATGCGAGAAGGGCGAAGGCCGCCGGCGCCAATCAGACGTTGGCTTGAGAAAGCACTCTTCGTTAACATGGTTCCCCTCGATCGTTGTAGTAGTTTGGGAGCGCCAATCGATGATGAGGAGACCCGTCCGCCGAGTTCCGCCGGGGCAGGGCAAGGATCCCGCGGCCCCGGCCACTCCCCCCGGCGCGACCCCGGCTCCCGCGCCCAAGCCGGCCCGGCCGCCCGGCGCCCAGGCGCCGCTTCCGTCGGACAAGGGCCTGAGCCTGACCGAGTGGACGGACGTCATCCAGAAGAATCCGGACTACGCCGGCGGGTACGCGGAGCGCGGCGTCATCCTGTACAAGGAGGGCCGCCTCGACAACGCCCTCTTCGATTTCAACAAGGCGCTCAAGCTCGATGCCAACAACGTCAAGGCCCTCTTCTGGCGCGGCTGGCTCCAGCTCTCCCGGCGGAAATACCGCGACGCGACCGCCGACTTCCAACGCGCCGCGACGCTCGATACGAAGAGCGCCGAGCCCTGCTACGGGGCGGCCCTCGCGCTCCAACGGTCGGGGGACCTCGAAGCGTCCCTGAAATTCCTCGACCAGGCGCTCTCCCGGAAACCGGACCACCCGAAGTCGATCAACCTCCGGGGCCGGGTGCGCGTCGCGCGAGGGGAATTCGAGGCGGCCCTGGCCGACCTGGACCGGGCGCTCGCCACCGAGCCGCGCGATGCGGCCGTCCGCACGGCCCGCGCCCGCGCGTCCATCGCCCGCGGCAACCTGGGCCGCGCCCTCGAGGATCTCACCGCCGCGCTCGACGCCAACCCCAAGTTCGCCGAGGCCTTCGCCACCCGCGGCCTGGTGTCCCTGAAGAAGCGCGAATTCGACGCGGCCCTCGCCGAGGCCGCGCGCGCCAAGGAACTCGATCCGCTCGTGCCGCTCGATTCCAAGTACGCCGAGGCGTTCGCCCTTCGCGCCCGCCGCCGGCTGGCGGCGGCGGACGAGGCCGGCGCCGCGGCCGATTTCGAGACCGCGTGGGCCCTGGACAAGGGGCCCGTCGACCCGGCGCTCTTCGCGGACGCCCTGCGGCGCCGCGCGAAGGCGCACACGGCCGCGGGCCGCGGCGACGAGGCGGTGCGCGATTACGACGCCGCCCAGGAGCTGCTCCTGACCGAGACGCCGGAGCCGGGTCACGCGGAGGCGATCCTCCGCCGGGGCGTCCAGAGGCTGGCGGCGCAGAAGTTCGACGACGCGCTCGCCGACCTCGATCGCGCGCTCACGCTCCACGGCGACGTGGTCATCGATCCCGCGTTCGCCCGGGCGTACGGGGCGCGGGGCTCGGCCCGGCTCAAGTCCGGCGACAAGAACGGCGGAATGGAAGACCTGACCCGCGCGATCGCCCTCACCCCGTCCGAACCGGAATGGAGGATCGCCCGGGCCCGCGCCTTCCTCGCCGGCGGGGACCCGATGCGCGCCGCGGGGGACGCCGAGATCCTCGTGCGGATCGCCAACACCGTCCCTCCCGAACTGGCCGCGACGTTCCTCCACCGGGCGGGCGAGCGGAAGAAGGACGGCGACTTCGACGGCGCGGTCGACGATTTCCGGCGCGCCCTGAGAATCCAGCCGGAGGTGGCGCAGAATCCCGACTACATCGCGGCGCTCCGGACGCGCGCCGAGGCGCGGATCGCGGCGGGCCGGTCCGCCGAGGCCCTCGACGATCTCGACGAGCTGGTCCGGCTCGATCCGGCGACCCCGCCTCCGCCCGACTTCGGCCACGCGCTGGTCTGGCGGGCCGCGTCCCGGACCGGCGAGGCGGCGCTCGCGGACCTGGACCGCGCGATCGCGATCGATCCCCGCATCGCCGCCGCCTGGGAGGCGCGGGGACGGCTGAAGGAATCGCGGATGGACTACGCCGACGCGCGGGAAGACCTGCGCAAGGCGATCGAACTGGATCCGACCCGGGCGACCCCCATCAAGCCGTTGATCGCGAAGTTGGACGCGCTGCTCTCGTAGGCACAGGGGATGACCTGCTTTCGCCTGGTCGCTCGCGTCGCCTTCCTGGCCCTCCTCGCGCTGCCGCTCCAGGACCAGGAAGCCGTCGAACGGACCGCGGATCCCGCCAAGGAAGTCGTCGTCCTCGTCAACGAGAACGTCCCCGAATCCGTGGCGATCGGCGAGTACTACGCGACGCGTCGCGCGATTCCCAAGGCGAACATCTGCCGGATCAAGACGACGCCGAACGAGATCTGCGACTGGGCGGCCTTGCGGAAGGACATCCTCGAGCCGCTGACCAAGTTCCTCGAGGACAAGCCCGACATCCTGTACATCGTCCCCACGTGGGGCGTCCCCGTGAAGACGCGCGAGGAGAAACCCGCGAACGACGGGAAGGACGGGGAGGCGGGGCCGATCAAGTCGTGGGTGTCGGGCCGCGACTACGCCTGCATCGACCGCGAAATCGAGCTCATCAAGATCCCGCACGAAATCGACGGGTGGATCGCTTCGACGGTCTTCCGCCACCAGCGGCGGATCACCCGCGAGGATTCGATCTACATCGTATCGCGACTCGACGGCCCGACAGCGGAAGCGGCGCGCGGCCTGGTCGATCTCGCCCTGTACGGCGAGGCGTACGGGATCGAGGGGCGCGCGCTCCTCGACACGCGCGGGCTCGCGAAGGAAGACCCCCTCGGGGCCACCGACGCCGAAATGAAGGAGATCGCACCCCTGTTCGAGCGCGCCTCAATAGACTTCGATCACGACGACAAGGGCGACGTCGTCGATCTCGCCACGCGCGAATCCGCGGGCCACTACTGGGGCTGGTACACCGGCAACGTCCTGTGCTCGAAGGAGTCGTGGCGGTTCCGCCCCGGCGCGGTGGGGGCGCACCTGCACTCGTTCAGCGGGGCGCAGCTGCGGCGGACGAACCAGACGTGGACGGGTCCCCTCGTCCACTTCGGGATCACGGGCACGTGCGGCACCGTCTACGAACCGCTCGTGGCCGGGTTCCCGTACGGGCAGGTCTTCTTCGACCGGTTCCTATCCGGCCACACGTTCGGCGAGTCGATGGCGATGGCGACGATGTTCACGTCGTGGGTCGCCGTGTATGTCGGCGACCCGCTGTACGCGCCGTACGCCGCGGGGATGAAGGAGCGGCAGGCGAAGAACCGGGAGACGGCGAAGACCGCCTCGCGGTCGATCGCGGCGGCTCTCGACGCGGGGGAGGTGGCGAAGGCGCTCGAGATCACCAAGGACGTCGAGTCGATCGGCGTGCCGTACGCGGGCGCGGAGGACACGTCGTTCCTGGTGCGCGAGGCGAAATCGCGCGCCGCGTTCCCGGAGCGGAAGGCCAAGGGCACGGTCGTCGAGCTGTGGCGCGCGATCGCGTCGGCGAACGCCGCGGCCGACCCGAAGCAGGGACTCGCGCTGGCGCGCAAGGCGGCCGAGCTGTCGCCCGGGAGCGCCGACGCGGCGCTCGTCCTCGCGCGGCGCGCCGCGGAAGCGGGCTCGGCGCGGGAGGCGCTGGAGGCGGCGGAGATCGTCGAGAAAGTCACCCCCGGCTTCGACGCGGCCTACTGGAAGGGCCGGGCGCTGCTCCTCATGAAGCGTCACAAGGAAGCGCTCGCCTCCTTCGACGCGGCGCTGGCGGCGCGCTTCGACGTCGACGCGGCGCGGCGGGCGGGAGAGGCCCTGGTCGAGCTCAAGCGGTACAAGGAGGCGATCGCGCGGCTCGAGGACGTCGTGAAGCGCAATCCCGGCGAGCGGGAGGTCGCGGTGGAGCTCGGCCGCGCGCTGATGGCGACGCGCGACTGGCGGCGGTCCGTCGAGGTCCTGGACGCGGCGCACCAGGATCTGCCGGCGGTCTGGTCCGACTTGAAGTCGTGGGCGTCGTGCGCCGAGATGCTGGCGGCCGCGCTGAGATCCGAGGGAATCGAGAAGGAACGGCCCCTGGAGCTGCTCCAGTCGGTGCGGGAGATCACGTCGGGGCGCCTGCGCCCGACGCCGCCCGCGGTCGCGTCGAAGATCGCCGCCGCGATCGACGACGCCAAGGGCGGGGAGAAGCTCTCGGAGCTGCCGGTGTACGACGAGCGGTCGGGCGGTCTCCCGAAACTTCGCATCGGCAACAAGGGTCCCGCGGAAATCCAGGTGTTCATCAACGGGCCGATGGGCTACACCACCGTGATGAAGGGGGCCGCCCCCGGGAAGGAGAGCAAGCCGGTCGAGGTGGAGCTGGCGCCCGGCCAGTACCGGATCGCGCTGGTGGTCACCGAAAAGGGATCCACTCCCAAGAAGCTCTGGCGCGATCAGCCGCTCTTCCCCGGCCAGGTCATCGCCCTCGCGCTGGACGGGGCGCACCA
>DASRJF010000251.1:0-8168 GCA_035649615.1 Planctomycetota bacterium
GCTCGTGGTGGTCGTGAAGGGGACGTTTACGATCCCGGCTGCCGGCGGGGAGCCCGAGACGGCCCCCGTCCAGGCGCCCCTCGTGGAGGCCGACGTGTTCACGGGCGAGCCCGGGAAGTCGGCGGCGCTTTATGAATCGGATTTCGCGCCGCGAAAGCCGAAGTGCGACGTGCTCCTGAACGGGAGCGCCCATGCGCCCGGCGGAGTCCCCGCGGTCCGCGTGCAGGCGATGCTCCAGGTCGGTTCCATGCGGAAGGTCCTGGAGGTCGTGGGCGACCGCGCGTGGGTCAAGGGCCTGATGATGTTCACCGCCACGCGCCCGATCCCCTTCAAATCCAAGAGGATTTCATACGACACGGCGTTCGGGGGCATCGACGCGACGCTCGATCCGCCCCAGTTCTATCCGCTCAATTTCGCGGGGCGGGGCTTCTATGCCAACCTCTCGGCGGAGGCCATCACGGGAAAGCTGCTGCCGAACACGCAGGAGGCCGGGGTGGAAGTGACGAGTCCGAAGGGGGGCTATCGTCCCATGGCCTTCGGCGCGATCGGGCGCGCGTGGAGGACGCGGGCCCCGCTCGGCGGGACTTATGACCAGAAATGGCTCGACAACGTGGCGCCGTTCCTGCCCGCCGACTTCAAGGACGAGTACTACCAGTCCGCGCCGCCGGACCAGCAGATTCCCTACCCGAAGGGCGGCGAAGAGGTGACGCTCCTCAACCTGACGCCGGACGGTCAGCGCAGATTCCGGCTTCCCACGCTCCAGGTGCCGGTGACTTTTTTTCCGCGGACGGGCGAACCCGTCGAGACGGCTCCCGTGATCGACACGATCCTGGTCGAGCCGGACCTGGCCCGGTTCTCGATGACCTGGCGGACCTTGCTGCCCCTCAAGAAAGACGTCTTCGAGATCCGGCAGATCGTGGTCGGGCGGATGTCGAACGCCTGGTACACGGCCCGCCGCCTCGGCAAGGTCTACTGCGATTCCCTGGAATCGGCCATCCGGAATCCCGGGCTCCGGACACGCGGGGTGGCCACGACATGAAACCCATCGCCATCCGGGCGGCGGGCATGGTGACGCCGGTCGGCTTCGACGCGGCGTCGAGCTGCGCGGCCATTCGCTGCGGGATCAACACGGCCGCCGAAACCCGGTTCATGGCCGCCGAAGGGGAATGGCTGATGGGATGCCAGGTGCGGCTCGATCCCCCTGTAACAGGCCCGACGCGGCTGATCCGGCTGGTAGCCCCGGCGATCCAGGAATGCCTTGCGGCCGCCACTCCTCTTCGGGCGCAGGACATTCCGCTGCTCCTGTGCGGCGCCGCCAAGGACCGGCCGGGTCGATTCGAGGATTTGGAATCGGAGCTCCTGGTCGGCATCGAA
This sequence comes from Planctomycetota bacterium, assembly GCA_035649615.1. GTDB lineage: Bacteria > Planctomycetota > MHYJ01 > MHYJ01 > JACPRB01 > DASRJF01. The sequence goes on from DASRJF010000251.1 coordinate 1,375, forward strand.
AGACACCTTGAGGTGAAGTTCCACCCGGAGTCGGCCCTGGGCTTCAAAGGGCAGGTGAGCATCGCCTTGGCGCTGAAGACCGCCGAGCGGATGGTGCACGAGAAGCGCCTTCCGGCCTGTGTGATCGCCTCGGTCGACACCCTGCTCGTGGGGGCGACGATCGAGACGTTCCTGAAGCGGCGGCTGCTGCTGACCGCGGAGAACTCGGACGGTTGCATCCCGGGAGAAGCGGGCGCGGCGGTCCTCGTGACGGCTCCCGGGCGGTCGCGCGATCCGGAGCTCCACTGCGTGGGCATCGGAATGTCGGTGGAGAAGTCGACGGTGGATTCGGAAGAACCCTTGAGAGGCGACGGGCTCGTGCAGGCTTACCGCGCGGCGTTCGCGGACGGCGGCGGGGGCTTCGAGCAGATTGATTACCGAATCGCGGACGTCAGTGGGAAGCAGTATGGATTCCGCGAGGCGGCGCTCGTGGTCGGACGCGCGATGCGGAAGACCAAGCCCTTCTTCGACCTGTGGCATCCCGCCGATTGCGTGGGCGACGTCGGCGCGGCCGTCGGCCCGTTGATCCTCGGAGTCGCGCTTCACGCCGCGCGCAAGGGCTATGCGCCCGGCCGGGGCGTACTGTGCCATTTCGGGAATGAAGACGGGGAGCGCGCAGCGGTGGTCCTGCGCTGGTCGGAAGGAAAGGCAGCCTGATGTCGAACGCGGTGTTCGCGAACGGGCGCGAAGTTTCCTGCAAGTCGGGCGCGGGCAAAGGAATCGCCGCCTTCCCCGACGTCTGCTTCACGCCGCCGCAGACCCCGGCGACCCCCCCGGGCGTTCCCATTCCCTATCCGAACAATGCCATGGCCAGCGACACCGACGGGGGGAGCAAGAAGGTCAAGATCAGCGGCAAGGAGGTCTCTCTCAAGAACAAGAGCAGCTTCAAGAAATCGACCGGCGACGAGGCCGGTTCCGCTCCCAAGAAGGGGCTGATCTCGAGCACCAACAAGGGCAAGGCGTACTTCAAAAGCTGGTCGATGGACGTGAAATGCGAGGGGGAGAACGTCGTCCGGCACCTGGACATGATGACGCACAATCATGCCTCGGATGCGGGCTCCACCCCGCCCTGGCCGTTCACGGACAAGCAGAACGGGGGCAAGGACAGCGACTGCGCCGACGAAAAGAAGGCGGAGGAGAAGGCCTGCAAGGACTACAAGCCGAAGGGCAAGAAGGATGTGTGCAAGTCGGCCGGGCTCAAGGGGGACGTGATCCAGGGCGACGAGGAGGCCCAGGCCGTGAACAAGAAGTACTCGTCGGCTTCCGATTGGGCGGACGACATGACGAAGAAGGCCAATGCCAACGAGTGCATCAAGGCCCGGCGCTGCCAATTGGTCCCGTATGATGCGGAGAAGGACGGCATCAACGGCTGCTGCCCGAGCCAGACCGCCGACCACCTGATTCCGAAGAGCTCCTTCTACAAGGTCTCCGTTGAAGACGGCAAGAAGCTATCGGACTGGAAGGACTACAGTCCCAGCAAGGCCCCGTGCATCTGCGCGGAGGGAGGCAGCAACACGGCCGGCAGCCACGGCCTCCGCCATGCGCACCACAAGGCCTTCGGCCCGGAGGAAGGCTCGATGCAGTCCTTCGGCAAGCAGGCGGAGCTCGCCGCCGAGGGGGCGGCACTCGTGTTCGCCGATTCCGGGTGCAGCAAGGAGTGCATCGAGGAGCAGCTCAAGAACGGCCACAAGGGGATGGGGGACCAGAGGTCCAAGGTCAAGCACTCCCCCTCCGGCACCAAGATGGACCAGGGAGAAGTCGAGGCGCATGCGGCAGCTCTGAATCCGCAAACGACATCCAGATAGGGTCAACGATGAAGCAAAAAGTGGCGGCGGTCAGCCTGTTCGTGGACGGGGCCGCGCGATTCAAGGACTTGTGTTATTTCCTCATCCAGGACAAGAAGCTGGCCGCGAAGGAAGTCGAACACGCGCGTTTCATCTCCTTCGACCGGGGCCTGCTCGCGCACATGGGCGACCGCAATTGGAAAGGGGTGGCGGCGTGCGTCGTGAAAAAGCCGACGGAAAAGTTCGTCGCCGTCGGGGAGGACGGCGAGGTCTTCACGTACGTCGGGGGGAAGGTGACCGAGGAGAAAATCACGCCGAAGCCCAAGGTCCTGAGAGGGGTCGGGGTCGTGGACGGCCTGGCGGTGGCGTGCGGCATGAAGAGGCAGGTGTATCGCCGCGATGGCGAGGCGACCTGGACCGCGATGCACGCGCCCGCTCCCGACAAGGGGAACGCCGGCTTCGAGGCGGTCTCCGGGTTCTCCTCCAAGGAGTTGTACGCGGTCGGCTGGAACGGGGAAATCTGGGAGTGGAACGGGAAGAAGTGGGTGAACCGTGCCAGCCCAACCAACCTGATCCTGACTGGCGTGTGTTGCGCCGGCGACGGAAAGGTCTATGTCTGCGGCCAGAACGGAACCCTGCTCCGTGGCCGGCACGATACTTGGAAGGTCGTCGACCTCGGCGACTTCAACCAGGACTTTTGGGCTGTCCACGAATTCAAGAAGCGGATCTACCTCGCCACGATGAAGGCGCTCTACTTGCTCGGGGACGACGGCCTGGAGCCGGTCGACTTCGGCGACGATGCGCCCGCCACGTGCTATCGGCTCACGGATGCGGAAGGCGTCCTCTGGTCCGTGGGCTCCGGGGACGTTTTTTCATTCGATGGTGCCACGTGGAAGCGCGAGGACTAGTCACCGGCACCGGGCCCGGATCTCTCGTGGGCAAGCCCGCGGCGGCGGCCAGGGTCCGCCCCGTCGTGCCCGTCATTCCGCTGGTGATCGAGCAGCACGCGGAGGAGGCGGCGTTTCTCTGGCTCAATCGGAGCGACGCCACCGGCGAGCCCCACTACTCGCTGGCCGACCTGGCGAAACTCGACGGCCGGGTGGAAGCGCATCTCGACGGCTTGCGGATCGCCGGGGAAGAGGGTTGGAAGCTCTGTCGGGACGCGCTCGGTGCCGATGAGCCGACGGGCGAAGTGTTCGCCGCGGCGGTCCTGGCCTTCGAGTCCGGCGTGGCGGATCGGATCGATGCCGTCCTAGAGGCCACCGCCAAGGCGCCCGGTTTGCATCGCGGCGTCGTCTCGGCGCTCGGCTGGATTTCGCTCGATCGCGCGCGTCCGCACATCGAGAAGCTCTTCGCGTCGACGGTCCCGCTCCATCGCCGGATCGCCGTCGCCGCGTGCGCGGTTCATCGCCACGACCCCGGCGCTCCCCTGGTGGCGGCGACGCGCGACGCCGATCCCGGCGTGCTGGACCGCGCTCTCCGCGCCCTGGGACAACTCGGTCGCGCCGACCTCTCCGTCCTGGCCGCGTCGAAGATGACCCATCCAGATCCGTCCGTGCGTTTCGCCGGGGCATGGGCCGCCGCGCTGCTCGGGAAATACGCGAACGCGGTCGTCGCGCTGCAGAAAGTCGCGGAGACCGAGCCCGCGCGGGCGGGGCGGGCGGCGAGCCTGGCGTTGCGGCGGATGGATCCCAAGTCCGGCGCGGCGTGGTTGACGAAACTCTCGCCCCGGCTCGCGGTGAAGGGCGTCGGGGCCATCGGCGATCCGGCGCTGGTGCCCGGGTTGTTCGATCGCATGAAGGATCCGAAGCTGGCGCGGGTCGCGGGCGAGGCCTTCTCGATGATCACCGGCGCCGACCTGGCATACGAGGATCTCGACGGCGACGCGCCCGAGGGGTTCGAGGCGGGCCCGACGGAGGATCCGAAGGACGAGAACGTCGAAATGGATCCGGACGAGAACCTGCCGTGGCCCAGGATCGAAGCGGTGACGAAGTGGTGGGAGAGCCGCAAGCCGGGGATTCGCGCGGGGACGCGTCACCTGTGCGGGAAGCCGATCGAGGCGGCGTGGCTCCGGAAGGTGCTGCGCGACGGCAAGCAGCGCCAGCGCGCCGCGGCGGCCTTGGAGCTGGCGATCCTGGAGCCCGGCAAGCCGCTCTTCGAAGTTCGGGCGCCGGGATTCCGCCAGCACCAGGCGTTGCCGAAGTGAGACGGCCGTTTCCTTCCATTCAATCCGCGAAATGCGAATGGCGTCGTACTCTTGGGGTACAATGGAATTGTTGAACCGCCCGGCGTGTTGTGTCAGGGTGGGGTTGGTGTAGCCCGTGCGGCCGATCGGACCGGAGGTACCCATGAGAATTCTTGCCACGCTCCTGATCCTGGCCGCGGCCCCGGGCTTCGCGGCGGCGCAAGCCTCCAAGGAAGACCTCAAGAAGCTCGCGCGGGCGGGCATCTCCGAAGACGTGATCATCGCCTATCTCAAGGCGAACGGATTCCAGGGGCGGTTGTCGACGGACGACCTCGTCGAGCTGAAGACCGCCGGTATCAGCGATCGCGTGCTCGGGATGATCGTTGCGCCCGGGACCGAGACTCCTCCCGCTCCGACCGAGGAACCGGCCCTCGAGGCCGATCCTTCGATGACTCCCGAGACCGAGGCGCCGGCCATCCCCCCCACGTACGGGTATCCGGAACTCGGGGACGGCGTGTACTCCGCTCCGCCCGCCTATCCGTACTACGCCGACGATTACTACCCGGCCTATTACTACGACTACGGCTACCCCTGGCTCTCCGTCGGAATCGGCATCGGTTTCGGCTTCGCGTACTACTGGCCGTACTACTCGCACTGCTATCCGTACTATGGCGGGTACTACGGAGGGTACTGCGGACCGTATTACGGCGGCGGCTGCGGGCCGTACTACGATTCGGCCTGCGGATCCGGCGGGTATTACCCCGTCAACGGCTACACGTCCGGCCAGATGAATGCTCGCGGAACCACCGCGGGCGCCACCCGGGCGTCCGCCTCGACCCGCGGAGGGGCGAGAGGAGTGACCGCCGCCCGCAGCGGCGCCGTGAATCCCAGCGCTACCCGGGCGGTCGGTCCGACAGGCAGTCGAAGCTCATCCTCATCGGTCCTGCGGGCTCCGGCCGCCGGAACGTCCCGGTCCAGCTACGGCGCCCACGGAATGGGCTCGATGCCCTCCAAGTCGAGCGCGCCGGCTCGCAGTTACTCGTCGGCGTCGATGCCCCGGGCGACCGGCCGCAGTTCCATGGATTTCAGCTACGGTTCGTCGAGTCGGGGTTCGAGCTACCGCTCGAGCGCGCCGAGTTACCGGTCGTCGGGAAGCGGCTCGCGCGGGTCGTCGTACGGCGGCAGCAGCCGCAGCAGCGGCGGTTCCAGGTCGTCCAGCTTCGGCGGATCCCGCGGCGGCGGATACGGCGGTTCCCGGGGCGGCGGCGGGGGATCTCGCGGCGGCGGCGGCGGCCGGAGGTAGAGGTCGGCCCGCTACAGACCCGCGGAGACGCCCAGCTTCAGCGGAACGTCGACGACCGTCACTTTCTTCCACACGGCCACTTCCACCGTGACGGTCTGGACGAGTTTCTTCAAGGCGAAATCCCACGAGTGCGTGGCCTCGTCTCCCATCGACATGACGCCGTGGCTGTCCAGGCGGGACTCGATTTCCGTTCCCGCGGAATCGAAGAACCGGATCCTCGCGACCTTCAATCCATCCTTGGATTCCAGGCTGATTCGCATGGGGTCGTCGCCGAACTCGTTCTTGCCCGCCTCCTTGATCTTGAATTCGAGGCCGCCGACTTTGAAGGCCGCGTCCTTCCTGGCCGCAACCTTCTCCTGCTTCACGGCCTCCTGGTCTTTGCCGACCGTGAAGGAGAGGGATCCCTCGAGGGTCAGCGACTTGGCGCCCGCGGCCGGAGCGGCCGCGGCTTGAAGATCCACGAGGATCGCCTTCTGGTCCTTGGAGATTTTCGGGAACGCGCCGATGGGACCGGAATTGAACGAGTCCCCGGCCGGTTTCGCCGCGAGGAGGTCCGTGCCCTTGTCGTCGGCGAATTTCGCGAGCTTGCTCTTGTTCGCATCGAGCCGGATGATTCCCCCCTCGTCGAGAACGACCAGGACGGAGACGAGGGTTCCCGGGGTCGGCTCCATGGGGCGCGCGAAGTCCTTGTCGCCCAGGTAGGGCGCCTTGTTGATGTGAAGGCCGACCGCCTCGACCTTGATCTTGCCGCCCCCGGCGGTTTCCTGGGGAGGGGCGGCGGCCGCCAGGATGAACAGGGGCGCGAAGAGTCGTAGCGTCATCGTGGGATCCTCCTCGCCGAAGTGTACGACCGGGGGAGGTTTCAGTTCAATTGAAGCCTCTCCGACCTTCCCACTTCGGGTAGACTCAAATTCATTGGTGGAGATCAAATCCAGAATCCGGGCGCCGAAATGGGGCCCATAGACCGCCTCTGGCGTCTCGTGCGCCTGCCCAATTGGACCATTCCCGCGGCTTACGCTCTCGTCGCCGTCGCCGCCGGCCTGCTGCTGCCCCGGGTCGAGGCGCAGCTGCTTCCCGGTTGGGTGTCGGGATTGAGCACGTCGGCTTTGCTGGCGATCTACTCGACGGTCGGTACGGGAATGATCGCCCTGACGGGGATCGTTTTCTCGCTCGCCTTCGTGATGGTGCAGTTCAGCTCGACCGCGTACTCGCCTCGCCTCGTGTTGTGGGTTGCCCGGGATCCGGTGCTGTGGCACGCGGTGGGCGTCTTCTCCGCCACGTTCCTCTATGCGATCGGGGCGATGGCCTGGGTCGAGCGCTACGAGACGCTTGGAACGCCGTTGATCAGCAGCTGGCTGGTGATCGCCCTGCTGGTCGCGAGCGTCGGCATGTTCATCGCGCTGATCGAGAAGCTCTCGCTGCTCCAGGTCACCGCATGCTCGCGTTCACGGCCGATCGCGGCCGCCGCGTCATCGAGGAGACC
>DASRJF010000252.1:0-5337 GCA_035649615.1 Planctomycetota bacterium
GCTTCGTACGCCACGCCCTGGCGGAGCATCTCGACGAACTCCGTCTTGATCCGGAAGACGATGGTCGCGTCCGAGGACGGCGACGTGTCCCCCGGCGCCGCCTCCATCTTGCAGTAATAGATCCGCGCGCGCCCCGAGGGATCCAGGTACGACTTGCTGAAGCGGAAGACCTTTTCCGCCGCCTTGCCCGGGTTGTCCGGATCCGCGTAGCGGATCTTGAGCCGGCCCATCGGGTCGTCCGTGTCGAGCTCGTACTCCCGGGCGATCCGCGGATTCCGCGTGAGGAAGCCCTCGGCCCGGACATAGTTGAGCTGTCCCAGCAGCTGGTCCATGCGGTCCAGGTCGACCTTGGCCCCCGGGGCCCCCTCGAACTCCCACTTGCCGTCGACCTTGCGGACGGCGTAGCGCACCGGATTCGCGCTCAGGTGGTCGGGGCGGTACGAGAAGGACATGCCGACGATCGCGCCGGCCGTCGTGTTGAACATCGTCATCTGCCGGAAATTGAGATCGGTGCGGTCGAGCCGCCGCCAGATCTCCTCGGAGAGCTGGAACACTTCGTCGCTGCCGGGCTTCAGGAGGTACGCGAACCGGGAATCCCCGGGGCGCCCGATCCGGTAGACGCGCTCCCCGGGGGCGCCCGTCTTCGGCCGGAACCGCAGCGTGAGGGTCACGGAGGGCTTGTCCAGTCCGAAGACCTTGAGGTCGGGCTGGACGCCGAGGAAGTCCATCACCGACACCTCGAGCAGCCACGCGACGAACTCGTTGGCCGCGTTCCCCTCGACCGGCAGGCCCGCGGGCTCCGCGACACTCCACACCACCGTCTTGAACCGCTCGTTCCCCCGCGGCTCGTCGCTCTCGGACTTCACGAGCTTCACGCGGTGGCCGGTGTCCGTGACCATCTCGACTTCCTGGAGAAACTGGGGCTCGAAATCGATGAGGTCGGGCGAAACGAACTGCTTCCGCTCGCGGGGAAGGCGATCGAGGGAGATCGCGCCCACGAGGGCGGCCTCCGCCGACCCGTCGACCCGGAGGCTGGTCAGCTTCCGCCCGCCCTTGTCCTCGGTGCGGCCGACTTCCACGAGCAGCGGCTTCGTGCCGCTCGCCGGAGCCTGCAGCAGGTCCATCCGGACGATCATCTCGGGCTCGGCGAACCCGAGGGCCGCCGGATCCGTCACCGGGACGTATTCCTCGGCCCGGAGCTCCCGAAGCCCCGCGATGATGTGGCCGACCTTGACGTCCTCCGCGCGCTCGTCCCGGGGCTCGCCGTTGATCGCGACGAGGTACCACCCCTTGGGCCCCGCCCCGGCCTGCGTCCGGAACTCGAACTTCAACTTCTCGTACTCGGGCTTGAGGCCCGGCTTGTCGTCGGCGCCCGCCCGGAGGAACTTGCGGCTGATTTCAAGTCCCACCACTTTCGCGGGATCGTGCGAAAGGATGATGCGGCTGCGGAGTTCGGCAATCGGACGATGGAACGGCGTCGCCGACGCGGCGGGACCCATGTAGATCTGGGGCTCGCCCTCGATCATGAAGAACAGGAAGTCAGGCTGCCTGGTGGAAGCGTTGCCGAACTTGACGGTCCGCTTCTCTCCTCCCACGACGACGTCCACGACGGCCGGCGGCTTGTCGAGGCCGTAGACCGACGGCGTGTGGGCCGGATCGCCCGGCTTGATCGCCCGCTCCCGGGAGAGCTTCCGGAGCGCGTCGATCATCTCGTGCACGCGCGTGTCGTCCACGGGCACCGCGGGGCTTTCGAGGTGCCAGAGCGAGCCCAGGACGGGCGAGGGATGGCGGCGGAGCACCTTCTCCGGCTGGTCCGGAATGCGGATCGAGATCGACTGGTAGGTGTTCTCGTGCCCCTCGAACGGCCGCGGCGGGATGACGTTCGATTCCTCCACGGGCTGGATGATGAACCAGGCGCCGAACGCGGCGGCGGCGAGCGCCGCGAGGACGATCGTAGGCTTCCAATTCATTTGAAGACCGTCACTTGGAAGGCGGAAGATGGAAGATGGAAGATGGAATGGAATCCGGAATCAGGAATTCCACATTCCACATTCCTCATTCCATTCCCACTTCCCACTTCCCACTTCCCTAGTCCACATTGCCCAGCAGCTACTTGCGCCGGAAGTACAACGCCAACGCACCCAGGGCAATCCCCAGGAACGGAATGCCCGCGAGGCTGATCCACCCGATGACGGCGTCGGCGCCCGGGGGCGGCGAGAAGGGCTTCATCCTCGTCTTCCGGGACTCCTCGGGGGTGACGATGGACACCTCCCGCTCCATGAGCCAGCGGAAGTTGTTCAGGAAGTACCCCACGGTCAGCGGGTTCGGCGCGTCCTGCACCAGGTTCAGCTCGTTCGTCATGGCCACCGCGCTTCCCCAGACGATGATCCGCGACGGCCGGCCCGCCACGATCGCCTCCTCCGCGGCGGCCGCCAGCGGGATGTTCCCCCACCGCTCGCCGGGGTTGTGCTTGGTCCCGGGCCCCGGCGGAAGGTCGGTCTCGGCCCACGTATCCGGGCTCGACATGAAGAGCGCGATGGCCTGCATCCGCTTGTTGATGACCGCCGGATCGACGCTGCAGGAGAAGGGAATCCGGAGCCACGCCCCGGGCATCCCCTGGTTCACCGGATGGGGCGTGAACCCGCGGACCACGAGCTGCACCTGGTCCTGCAGCTCGCGCTTCGAGTCGATCACGATGTCGCGGTTCACCCGGATCCCGCACGACTCGAGGAACTTCCGGAACTCGTCCAGGGGATCGCGGATCGGGGGCTGGCACGTGACGAACAGGCGGCCGCCCCGCGCCCAGTACTTCGTGAGGGCGTCCGTTTCCACGGTCGTGAAATCGGTGACCGGGTTCGCGATGAAGACCAGGTCCGCGTCGTCCGGCACGGCCTTGTCGCGAATGAGGTTGAGGGGCTTGAACTCGGCGTTCTCCAGCGCGGTCAGGCGGCCGGTGACGACGGACAGGCCCCGGCGCTCGGTGACGCCGGGGGGAATCTCGCGGTGACCCTCCGTGCAGTAGATCCGGGTCTTCCGGTCCGAGATGAGCTGGGAAATCGTCGTGATGATGCGCGATTCGCCGAAATAGTCGCTGACTTCGCCCGACGGGCTCCCCAGGTAGAGCTCCCGGATCGAGAGGGCGCGGCTGACGGCCTTGTCGTCGGCGGTCCGGTAGATGAAGTAGATCATGTTGCCTTCGGGCCGGCCGACCTGCGCCATGATCTTCGCCTGGGATTGCGAGCCCTCGATGATCGGGGCGACCTTGATCCGGGGGTTCTGGCTCGCCATCTCGCCCAGCAGGAGGACGGTCCGCCGCCACGCCTCCGGCAGGGTCTTGTCCTGCTGATCCATCGGGTTGTCCGTGATCGCGTTGACGTAGATCTCGACGTCGCGCGGGACGCTCCTCAGGATCTGCCGGGACTGCGCGGAGATCTCCCAGACCTTGTCGGTCGTCATGTCGATCCGCGCGAAGCGGCTGTGGGCGACGAGGTTGACGCCGACGAGGAACGCGGCCATCAGGAGCGTCATCAGCGTGACGTTGAGCCAGTTCAGGATCCGCCGCTTCCGGATGGGGTTCACCGCCACCTCCGGGATTCGAGCGCGCGGACGCTCAGGAACAGGAAGAAGGAGATCAGGCTCAGGAAGTAGACGATGGGCCGCGTGTCGATGATGCCCCGCGTGAAGTCGTTGAGATTCCGGTACGGGTTGAGCGTCTCGACCACGGTGCGCGCGGCCTTGCCCAGCGCCGTCTGGTCGCTGATGTGCGGGGCCACGATGGCCGTCAGGAGGAGCGCGAAGATCGTGACGAAGGTGATGACGCCCGCCGTGACCTGGCTGTCGCAGACGGACGAGACGAAGAGGCCGATGGCCAGGAGGGACGCCGTCGTGAGGAAGAGGCCCAGGTAGCCCGCGAGGGCCTCGGTCACGTCGATCGTCCCGTACTTGCTCACGAGGATGGCGTGGGCCACGGTCGGGAGGAGGAGGAAGAGCAGGAACGCGAGCGTCGCGGCGTACTTGGCCAGGACCACCTGGAGCTCCGTCACGGGCGCCGTCATGAGGGTCTCGAACGTGCCGCGGTTCTTCTCCTCGGCGATGAGGCGCATGGTGACGAGGGGAGCGACGAAGACCATGAGGCCCGAGATCTGGGAGAGGATCTCGGAGAAGACGAACGGGGCGTTCATCGCCGCGGCGGCGCGCGTCCCCGACCAGAAGACGACCCCGAAGATGAACATGATGCAGGTGAGGACGATGTACGCCAGCGGGGAGACGAAATAGACCCCCAGCTCGCGGCGGAAGAGCGCCAGCGTCGTCCGCATTACGACGTCCCCTCCCCGCCCGTCGCGTGGAGCACGTCGGGAACGGGGCCCTTGTGGTCGGTCAGTTCGAAGAAGGCGTCCTCGAGCGAGAGCCGCTCGGGGCCGATCTCCAGGACCTCCCAGCGGGCCTCGGAGGCGCGCCGGATGATCTCGGGCATGACCGTCGCGGCATTCCGGGGCTCGATGAGATAGCTCCACTCGGTTCCGACCGAGGCCCCGACGACGTTTTCCACCCCGGGGACGCGCTTGAGCGCTTCGAGCACCTCCGGCGAGCCTCCGCGCATGTCCAGGCGGATGCGGCCGGTCGCGGTCTTCTTCAGGATGTCGGCCGGCGTCCCGTCGGAGACCAGCTTTCCCCGGTTGATGATCAGCACCCGGCTGCACATCTTCTCGACCTCGGACAGGATGTGGGTCGAGAGGATGACCGTCCGCTCCTTCCCCAGCTCGCGGATCACCTTGCGGATGTGGCGGATCTGGTTGGGGTCGAGGCCGATCGTGGGCTCGTCGAGGATCACGATCTCCGGATCGTGGACGATGGCGTCCGCGACGCCGATGCGCTGGCGGAAGCCCTTCGAGAGATGGCCGACGATGCGGTGGCGGACGTCGCCGAGCCCGCAGCGCTCGAGGGCGGAATCGACGGCGGCGGCGCGCCGGCCGCCCGGCACCTGGCGGAGCGTCGCGCGGAACGAGAGGTACTCCTCGACGCGCATCTCCGTGTAGAGCGGGTTGTTCTCGGGCAGGTAGCCGACGCGGCGGCGCACCTCCAGGGACTGGCGGACGACGTCGAATCCCGCGACGGTGGCGGAGCCGGTCGTCGGGGGGATGAAGCCGGTCAGGATGCGCATCGTCGTGGACTTCCCCGCGCCGTTCGGGCCGAGGAAGCCGACGATTTCGCCCTTGGAGATCGAGAAGCTGATGTCGTCGAGCGCGGTGGCGCCCGGGTAGGTCTTCGTGAGGTTGCGGACCTCGATCATGCCGCCGTGCCCAGGGTAAAGAGGTTATGGAGCAAACCAGGGGCCAA
>DASRJF010000253.1:0-2703 GCA_035649615.1 Planctomycetota bacterium
CAACTCGTGCCTCATGCTGGCCCTGGATGCCGAGGGGCGGAAGATCGAGACGATCGAGGGCCTCGCCCCGGAGGGCGGGCTCCACGCGCTGCAGGAGGCGTTCTGCGCGAATGACGCCCTGCAGTGCGGCTTCTGCACGCCGGGGATGGTGATGGCGTGCAAGGCGCTCCTGGACCGGGTGCCCGACCCGGGCCTCGAGGAAATCAAGGAAGGGATCTCCGGCAACATCTGCCGGTGCGGCACCTACAACCGGATCTTCGACGCCGTGAAAGCCGCGGCCCCGAAGATGCGGAGGTGAGGAAAAAATGTCGCGCAAAGTGAAGACGAAGGTCGGGTTCCCCGGGAACATCAAGGAAATCGAAGTCACCGTCGACGACGACGATCCGGATCCGTGGGGCGCGGACGCCAAGCTCTCAGTCGTCGGGACGAGCGTCCCCCGCGTCGACGGGCCCGTCAAGGTCACCGGCCGCGCGAAATACACCTACGACGTCGCGCCCAAGGGCATGCTCTACGGCAAGATCCTCCGCTCCCCGCATGGGGCCGCGACCATCAAGTCCATCGACCTCGCCGCGGCGAAGAAATTCCCCGGCGTGAAGGCGGTGATCGAGCTGAAGAAGAAGGGCGACGACGTGCTCTTCCATGGCGATGAGGTCGCCGCGCTTGCCGCGGAAACCGAGGAGATCGCGGCCGAGGCGCTGACGCAGATCAAAGTCGAGTACGACGACCGCAAGTGCGTGACGTCGATCGAGGCGGCGATGAAGGAGGGCGCGCCCCGCGCGATCCCCAAGCAGCCCAACGTCCGGTCGGCCGGTCGGCCGGGCGGAGGCGACCCGGACCCGGCGATCGGCAAGGCGGACAAGAAGGTGGAGGCGGTCTACACCACCGAGGTGCAGACGCACTCGTGCCTCGAAACGCACGGCCTGGTCGCCCACTTCGACGGCGACACGCTCACGGCGTGGATTTCGACGCAGGCGGTCGACGGGTGCCGCACCGCCGTCGCGGGCAAGGCCGGGGGGCGGCAGACGCGCGTGATCGCCGAGCACGTGGGCGGCGGGTTTGGTTCGAAATTCAACATCGGGCCCGAGGGACTGGCCGCCATCCAGCTGGCGAGCGAAACGGACCGGCCCGTCAAGCTCATGCTGGACCGGAAGGAAGAGCACCTCAACGGCGGCAACCGGCCCTCGTCGCTGCAGAAGTACGCCGGCGGCGTGATGAAGAACGGCCAGATCGCCGGCGTCCGGATCGAATCCTTCGGTTCCGGTGGAGTCAGTACCGCGGGCTCCGCCCAGCCGGGGTTCTATTCCTACGGCGTGCTCAAGAAGACGGAATCGCATGTCTTCACCAACGCAGGGGGCGCGCGCGCGTTCCGAGCGCCCGGCCACCCGCAGGGCTACTTCGCGATGGAATCCTTCCTCGACGAACTCGCCGCGGCGATCGATATGGATCCCCTCGAGTTCCGCAAGGCGAACTGCAAGAGCCCGATCCACCTCGCGGAGATGGACCTCGCCGCGGAGAAGTTCGATTGGAAGGGCCGCCGGAAGGCCAGGTCGGGGTCCGACGCCGGTCCGCGCAAGAAGGGCGCGGGCATGGCCTGTTCCACGTGGTACAGCTCCGGCGGCGGAACCTGGCAGGTCGACATCCTGATCGATTCCAAGGGCGCCGTCGAAGTCCGCAGCGGTACGCAGGACATCGGCACGGGCACGCGCACGGTGCTCACGCTCATCGTCGCCGAGGAGCTCGGAATCTCGCCCGGCCAGGTGACATGCCGGCTGGGCGATTCGAACTACCCGCCCGGCCCGGGCAGCGGGGGATCCCAGACGGCCCCTTCAATTGGTCCGGCCGCCCGCACGGCCGCCTTCAAGGCCAAGAAGGAGCTGCTCTCGAGAGCCGCCGACACCCTGAAGGCGAAGGTCGAGGAGCTCGACATCCGCGACGGCAAGGTGACCAAGAAGGGCCAGCCGACCTCCACGACGTTCAACGAGCTCTGCTCGAAGCTGGGCGTGACGGGGCTTCACGAGTCGGGCCAGCGCCAGAAAAACTACGAGGGTTTCAAGGGCCCCCTCGCCGGCGTCCAGATGGCCGAGGTCGAGGTCGATGTCGAGACGGGCCAGGTCAAAGTCCTGAAAGTCGTCGCGATCCAGGACGCGGGCCGCGTCGTCGACCGGCTGACTTTCGAGAGCCAGGTCTCGGGCGGCGTCATCCAGGGCGTGAGCTACGCGCTCTTCGAGGAGCGGCGGCTCGATCCCCATCTCGGGGTGATGCTGAATCCGGACTTCCTGAACTACAAGATCGCGGGGTCGAAGGACTGTCCGGAGATCACGGCGATCGCGTTCGACGTGGCGAGCGGCTTCAACAACGTCGGGATGATGGGGCTCGGCGAGCCCCCGACGATCCCGACGGCCGCGGCGATCGCCAACGCGGTCGCGAACGCGATCGGGGCGCGGGTGCGGTCGCTCCCGATCACGCCGGACAAGGTCCTCGCGGCCTTGGATGGAAAGAAGCCATGAACCGATTCGATTACGTGCGGGCGGCGTCGGCGAAGGAGGCGGTGGACCTCCTCGCGGCCACCAAGGGCGCGATGCTCAAGGCGAGCGGCACCGACCTGCTGGACCGGATGAAGTCGTTCATCGACACGCCGTCGCGGATCGTGAGCCTGTCGGGGGCGGCGGAACTCGGCGGCGTGACCGTCGAAGTCGGCGCCAC
>DASRJF010000254.1:0-2973 GCA_035649615.1 Planctomycetota bacterium
CGCACGGTGCACCGGACCTTCCAATGGCGGGCGAGCAGCTCTTCGACGAGGTGACTTCCGACGAAGCCGGTGGCGCCGGTGACGAGGGCGAGCATCAGGGACCAGTGTATAAGATGAACCCATGAGCCTGAACCTCGCGCACGCGTTCGTGCGATATCCCGACATCGCTGGCGCGGCCTCGACGGCGGCGTCCTACTTCGCCGCCGCCGACAAGGAGCGCGGCGCGGGCGCGCGCGTCGTGCTTGTCGCGATCCCCGCCTGCGCGGCCGAAGCCCCGGCCGCTTCAGCGGGGCGAAGGCCCGGGCCGTGGATCGGCATCTACGCCGAGGGGAACAACTCCGCCCCCGGGATCGCGCAGTACCTGTCGCGGGCGCTCGAGGCCGAGGCGTTCTGGTTCGGGCTCGCCGCGAGGTCGCTCGCGTTCCGGATCCAGCGGTTCAAGCTCGGGAAGCGCGTCGAGGAGACCACCGAGCCCGCGGGGCTCTTCGGGCCCGACGGCCCGGGCGTCCTGCCGCTCTACCCCGACGCCGAGCAGGAGGTCTTCACGCGACTCGGCCAGGCGGGGATCCCCGAGGACTACCGGTTCCTGCACGTCGAGGAGCTGGGGGCGCGCCCTTCGGGACCGCCCGACTCGGTGCAGATCCGCGTCGGCCCGGGAGGCGCGGACGAGCTGCCCTTCGCCCACCGCGTCCCGCCGGGCGCGTCGGGGATCCGCACGCTCTTCGACCGGTTCGACGAGGAGGCGTCCGTCGTCGAGGACGACCTGGTCGTGCGCGGGACGTTCACTCCCGACCGCGCCAAGGCGCTCTTCGCGACGCTCGGGAAAATCCACGGGCGGAAGCGTCCCCCGTCGGGCTGGACGTTCCGGTTCTCCGTCGAGTCGCCCGAGGGGGCGGCGCTCCTCGACCCGCTGTTCGCCCAATTCGCGTCGGAGGGCGCGGGGTTCGCCCTCGTCCGGCCGATATAATTCATGACTTATGCCCTATCTGATCGTGCGGGAACTGGGGGCCGAGCGGACGTTCACCCTCCTCGATGAGGAGATGAGCATCGGCCGGTCGCGCCAGAACCCCATCCAGCTCGAGACCGACCAGTCCTCGCGCAAGCACTGCACGGTGCGGCGCGCCGGGCGCGGCTGGCGGATCGTCGACGAGCGCTCCTCCAACGGCACGTTCGTCAACGGGCTCAAGGTCGAGGAGAAGGAGCTGGCCGACGGGGACATGATCGGGATCGGCGGCGCGACCATCACGTTCAAGGTCGACGTGCCCGCCGCGGCGCCCGAGGTGAAGCGCGCGCCGGAAGAGTCGACGGTCGCGATCCCCCTCCGCGACCGGAGCGTCCAGATCCTGATCGAGACGCTGATCGGCGCGTCGGCGATGCCGTCGATCGACGACTTCCTCCGGACCGCCGTCGACAACCTCATCGAGATCACGCAGGCCGAGCGCGGCGTGCTCTTCGTGATGGAGTCGGGCGAGCTGAAGGTGCGCGTGGCGCGCGACGCGGCGCGCGGCACGCTCGGGGAGGTCCACGGCATCAGCCGCTCGATCCCGCGCCAGGTCTTCGACTCGGGCAAGGCGATCTTCCTGCTCGACTCCGCGCAGGAGGCGGAGCCCTTCCAGAGCCGGAGCGTCGAGATCTACCACCTCCGCACGGTGATGTGCGCGGCCTTGAACGTCGGGGAGAAGCGGCTCGGCGTCCTGTACGTCGACAGCAAGGCCAAGGCGCGCGAGTACAGCGCGAAGGACCTGGGGCTCTTCGAGGGGATCGCGGGGTACCTGGCGCTGACGATCGAGAACATCCGCGCGCAGCAGGACCGCGAGCGGAGCGAGGGGGAGCGGCGCGCGTCGTTGGAGCGCGAGAACGTCATCCTGCGCGCGGCGCTGCAGAAGCGGGAGCACCTGATCGGCGAGTGCCCTCCGATGCAGGCGGTGTACGAGACGCTGCAGAAGGTCGCGCCGACGGAAGCGGCGGTCCTGATCGCGGGCGAGAGCGGGACCGGCAAGGAGGCGATCGCGCACGTGATCCACGAGCTCTCGCCGCGCGGCGAGAAGCCGTTCGTGGTGATCGACTGCGCGGCGATCCCCGAGAACCTGCTCGAGAGCGAGCTCTTCGGCTACGAGAAGGGCGCGTTCACGGGCGCGGCGATGATGAAGCCCGGCAAGATGGAGCTGGCGCAGGGCGGGACGATCTTCCTCGACGAGGTGGGCGAGCTCCCGCCGGGCCTTCAGGCCAAATTCCTGCGCGCCCTCGAACAGAAGGTGGTCACGCGGGTCGGCGGGACGGCGCCGATCCGGATCGACGCGCGGGTCGTCGCGGCGACGAACCGCGATCTCGAGGAGCAGGTCCGCGCGGGTCGCTTCCGGCAGGATTTGCTCTTCCGCCTCAAGGTGGTGAACGTGACGCTCCCGCCCTTGCGCGAGCGCGGGACGGACATCCCGATCCTCGCGGAGTTCCTGCTGGCGGAATCGAACCGCGCGAACGGGCGGGCGGTGAAGGGATTCGCGGACGACGCGATGAAGGCGATCAAGGCGCACCGCTGGGAGGGGAACATCCGGGAGCTCAAGCACCGGATCGAGCAGGCGGTGATCCTGTCGGACCGCGACATCCTGGGCGCGGAGGATTTGAACCTGACGGCCCCGACGGCGCCGGTGGGGTCGCTGGAGTCGGCGCGCGATCATTTCGAGAAGAGTTACATCGTGCGCGCGCTGGCGCAGAACCTTGGAAACGTCACTCAAACCGCGCGCGCCTTGGGGATTTCACGACAGCATCTGCAAACACTCATCAAGAAGTACGCGATCAGCAGGCTTACGGACGCGGGCGAATGAACACGGATAAGGCGCGGCCCGGCGAGGGGATTCGTGGCTTGATCGGGACCGTTCTCTGCGTCGCAGGACTCGGGTGCTGGGTTCTGGTCCTGATTTCCCTGGTCTTCGCGGCGCAGGTCTTCTCGCGTCAAAACGCCGACTTTTCGACTCT
>DASRJF010000255.1:0-16100 GCA_035649615.1 Planctomycetota bacterium
ACGGCGCTGCTCTCCCAGAAGTCCAAGGATCTCCTGATCGCCTCCTATATGACCGTGGGTCTCCTGGTCGAGAACGGGTACCCCGGACTCACCGCCGGGGTGACCTTCTACAAGGACTTCCTCACCACCTTCTGGGACAAGCTCTTCCCTCCGATCGAGAAAATGCGGGGCCGGGAAGGGGCCGTGCGGTGGCTCGACGAGCGGGCGGCCCGGATCGTGTCGGAGATGCCGCAGTCGTCGGAGGCGGACCGCGAGCCGCTGACGGCGTGCACCACGGCGCTCGAGGCGCTGTCGGCCGTGCTGTCGGAGAAGTTCACGGACCAGCCCATCGGGCTCACCGAGCTTTCCGACAAGCTCCAGGAGAAGCTGACCACGATACCCGCGCCCGAAGCGGCGCCGTCCCCGGCGGCGGAGGGGTCCGGCGAGTCCGCGTCGGCCGGCGGTGAAAGCGCCCCGGCGGAATCCGCTCCCGCGCCCGCGGCCGTGGATTCCCCCGAGCGGGTCCGTGAGGCGGTGCAGCAGGGGGTGGATTTCCTCAAGCGGAACAACGCCACAGACCCTCTCGCTTATCACCTGGAGCGGGTGCTCCTGTGGGGCGCCGTCACCGACGTGCCGGAGCCCATGCCGGCGGGAGGGGACGCGACGCTGATCCCGGCGTGGGAGACGGCGCTGCGGAAGAAGGAATTCCAGCGCGTCTTCGACGAAACGGAGGCGAGGCTTCCCACCGACCCGCTGTGGCTCGACCTGAACCTGTACGCGGCGCGCGCGATGGAGGGCCTGGGATCGGCGTTCGACGCCGCGCGCGCGGCCGTGGGCGCGCAAGTCGTAGGGCTCGTGCGCCGCCTGCCGGAGCTCCCGGGATCGGTCTTCGACGGCGGCGTCCCGGTCGCCTCGGAGGTCACCCGGCAGTGGATCGACCACGAGCTGCTCGGCGGCGCGGCGAAGCCCGCGGCGTCGGCGGCCCCTGACCGCCTTGACGAGACGATGCAGGAGGCGCGCAAGCTCGCCACGCGCGGGAAACTGGCCGCGGCGACCGCGCTGATCCAGAAGGAGCTGCTCACGGTGCCGCCGGGGCGCGCCCGATTCCTGTGGCGGCTGAACCTCGCGCGCCTGTGCGCGGATTCCGGGCGGCCGCTGGTCGCCGTTCCGCAGCTCGAGGCCCTCGACGCCGAGGCCGAGCGGGGGGCCCTGGAACAGTGGGAACCGGAACTTGCTGTAGAAGTTGTAAAGATTTTATGGCAGTGCTACAGTTCGCTCTCCAAATCGGGGGGCGAAGCGATGTCCGAGAAGGCGGCGAAGGCCTACGCGCGGCTGTGCCGGCTCGACCTCACCACGGCGATGGCGCTTGACGGGAAAAAGTAAGGGCCGGATTTTTTTCATAGAAATTAGGAGGACGTGCGATGGCCGGAAAAGAAGGAACGGTCGCCCCGAGGGAACGGGTCAACATCGTGTACAAGTCGTCGGTCGGGGACGCGCAGGAGGAGGTCGAGCTGCCCCTGCGGTTCATCATGCTCGGGGACTACACGGGCCGCCAGGACTCGACGCCCCTGGAGGACCGCAAGCCGATCGACATCAACAAGGACAACTTCAACGACGTCCTCCGCAGCCAGAACATCTCGGTGACGGCCCAGGTGGCCAACAAGCTGGTGGAGAAGGACGGCGAGGAGATGCCGGTCACGCTGAAGTTCTCCCACATGAAGGACTTCGAGCCGGAGGCGATCGTCAACCAGGTGCCCGAGCTGAAGAAGCTCCTCGAGCTGCGGCAGGCGATGAACGCGCTGAAGGGGCCGCTCGGCAACCTCCCCGAGTTCCGCAAGAAGATCCAGACGATCATCGGCGACAAGGCCGCGCGCGAGAAGCTCGCCGCGGAAATCTCCGGCGGCAAGAAGGAATAAACGTACCGGTTTACAAGAATTAAACGAGGAAGGAACGAGACATGGCCGACACCGAAGGACAGGCGCAAGCCCAACAGGCCGCGGCCGGAGAAGGGTCGCTCCTGGAGGAAATCCTGCAGCAGACCAAGCTCAAGCCCTCCGACGAGGGCTACGAGATCGCCAAGAAGGGCGTCGAGGCGTTCATCGCGGAGCTCATCGCGCCCAAGGCCGCCTTCGACAAGGCGGACAAGCGGGCCGTCGATCTCATGATCGCCGAGATCGACAAGAAGCTCAGCCGGCAGGTGGACGAGGTCCTGCACCATCCCCTGGTGCAGAAGATGGAGTCCGCGTGGCGCGGCCTCAAGCTCGTCATCGACCGGACCGATTTCCGGGAGAACGTCCGGATCGACCTCCTGAACGTGTCGAAGGATGACCTCTTGGCGGACTTCGAGGATTCGCCGGAGCTCGTCAAGTCGGGTCTGTACAAGACGGTCTACACGGCCGAGTACGGCCAGTTCGGCGGCCGTCCCTACGGGGCGATGATCGCCAACTACGAGTTCGGACCCGGCCCCCAGGACGTCGCCCTCCTCGGCAAGGTGGCGTCGGTGGCGGCCATGTCGCACGCGCCCTTCATCGCGGCGGCGGGCCCGAAGTTCTTCGGCAGCGACAACTTCCTGAAGCTCCCGAACCTCAAGGACCTCAAGACGATCTTCGAGGGACCTCAGTACGCCAAGTGGCAGTCGTTCCGGGACTCGGATGACGCGCGCAACGTCGGCCTGACGCTGCCGCGCTTCCTCCTGCGGCTCCCGTACGGCGAGAGCACGGTGCCCGTGAAGGCCTTCAACTACGAGGAGAGCGTTCGCGGCTCGCACACGAGCTACCTCTGGGGCAACGCGTCGTTCGCGTTCGCCACGCGCATCGCCGACAGCTTCGCGAAGTGGCGCATGTGCACGAACATCATCGGGCCCGCGAGCGGCGGCGCCGTCGAAGACCTGCCGCTGCACCAGTTCGAGAGCATGGGCGAGATCGAGACCAAGATCCCGACGGAAGTGCTCATCTCCGAGCGCCGCGAGTACGAGCTGTCGGAGGAAGGGTTCATCGGGCTGGCCATGCGGAAGGGCAGCGACAACGCGTGCTTCTTCTCGGCCAACTCCTGCCAGAAGGCCAAGACGTACGGCAAGTCCAAGGAAGGCAAGGAGGCGGAGCTCAACTACCGCCTGGGCACCCAGCTGCCGTACATGTTCATCATGAACCGGCTGGCGCACTACCTGAAGGTCCTCCAGCGCGAGCAGATCGGAAGCTGGAAGGAGAAGGAGGACCTGAACCGCGAGCTGAACAACTGGATCCGCCAGTACGTCGTGGACATGGACAACCCGAGCCCGTCGGTCCGGAGCCGCTGCCCGCTGCGGGCGGCCGAGATCACGGTCGAGGACGTGCCGGGAGAGGCGGGCTGGTACAAGGTCGACATGAAGGTGCGGCCCCACTTCAAGTACATGGGGGCGTTCTTCACGCTGTCGCTCGTGGGAAAGCTCGACAAGAAATAAACCGTCAACTTGTGTCGCGTACGGACAGCTTGAAATCAGGGGGCTTTGAGGAGGACCTATGGCCGTCGACATGTTCCTGAAGTTCGATCCGGCAATCGCGGGAAGTGCCACCCAGAAGGACCACAAGGACTGGATCGAAGTCCTGAGCTGGTCGTGGGGTGAGGCCGTGCCCACCGCGGGCGGCGTGGGCGGCGGCGGGCGCGCGGGCAAGGTGAGCATGCAGGACTTCTCGTTCCAGACCCGGACGACGAAGGCGTCGCCTTACCTGATGCTGAACTGCGCCACCGGCGAGCATTTCAAGTCCGTCCAGTTCGACCGTCTCCGGGGCAGCGGCGAAGGCCTCGTCGAGACGACCTGGAAGCTGGAGGACGTTCTCATTTCGAGTTTCCAGATCAGCGGCAGTGAAGGCGCCGAATCCGCGGAATCGTGGACCCTCAATTTCTCCAAGATCGGGTTCAAGTTCCAGCCGATCGACGAGCGCACCGGCAAGGTCGTCGGAGGTCCGATCGAGACCAAGTACGATCTGCGCGAGCAGAAGAAGGTCTAGCGCGGGCCGACCGCCCCGACGCTAGGCGCGCCATGGGGGGAGGCAGGAAGGCCTCCTCCCGCGGCCCCGGG
Source organism: Planctomycetota bacterium (assembly GCA_035649615.1). Lineage (GTDB taxonomy): Bacteria > Planctomycetota > MHYJ01 > MHYJ01 > JACPRB01 > DASRJF01. Next base: position 4,037 of record DASRJF010000255.1, read on the forward strand.
GGACAGGTATGGTACGCGAGACGGGCTTGCTGGGTCGGTTGTCCCGGCCCGTCGGGGGTCCCGTGACGACGGGGGATCCCCGGGCGGCGGCGATCCGGAATGTCCTGGACCATCTGCGGAGACTGCTGAATTCGCGGCAGGGCCACGCGGCCGCGCAGATGGGCTACGGCATCCCGGATCCGTCCGAGGTGCTCCACGCGTACAACGACGCGATCAGCCAGATGGCCAAGGCCATCAAGGCGAGCATCGAGAAGTACGAGCCCCGGCTGACCGGCGTCCAGGTCCGGCATATCGCCAACCCGGACGACGTGATGACGCTCCGGTACCAGATCTTGGGACAGCTGGCCAAGACCAAGGAGAGGGTGCCCGTCGTCTTCGATACCCAGGTGGATCCGTCCGGCCGCATCAAGGTCGTTTCCTGAGCCGGCGCCGGACTTTCCGGACTTCGTGAGGACGCGACGGGCCCGTGTTCAACAAGTACTACCAGGACGAGCTGTCCTTCCTCCGGGAAATGGGCCGGGAGTTCTCCCTCGCCCACCCCGATGCGGCGCCCTACCTGTCCGAGGCGGGGGCCGATCCCGACGTCGAGCGGCTCCTGGAGGGGTTCGCGTTCCTCTCGGGCCGCATCCGGCAGAGGCTGGACGACCAGCTTCCGGAAATCACCCACTCCCTCATGGAGTTGCTCTGGCCGCACTACCTGCGGCCCATCCCGGCCGCGACCGTCATCCAGTTTGATCCCCTTCCGCAGGCGATGAAGGAGCCGCACGACATCCCGCGCGGGACGGAGCTGGAGTCCGTTCCCGTCGACGGCACGCCGTGCCGGTTCCGCACGGTGTACGACGTGCGGCTGGAGCCGGTGGTCCTGGAAGGCGTCGAGTTCCGGTCCGAGACGCCGCCCATGCTGAAGCTGAAATTCAAGCTCTCCGAGGGCGCCCAGCTCAAGAAGTCGCCCATCAAGAAGCTCCGCCTGTTTCTCCAGGGCGAAGCCGTCGTCGCCCGGGCGCTCTACTACTGCCTGCTGGGCCGCCTGAAGCGGGTCCACATCAAGGCGGTGGACGGACCGGCGGCCGGCAAGTCGCTGGAGCTTCCGCCCGCCGTCGTGCAGCCGGCCGGATTCAAGCCGGAGGAAGGGCTGTTTCCCATGCCCCTCACGTCCTTCGAGGGGTACCGCCTCCTCCTCGAGTATTTCGCCTTTCCCTCCAAGTACCTCTTCGTGGACCTGACCGGGCTCGAGGCCCTCGGAGGATTGGGCGATTTCAAGACCTTCGAAGTCACGTTCGAGATGGACCGCCTCCCGGCCTCGATGCCGCCGCTGGGCACCTCCGGCCTCGTCCTGAATTGCGCTCCGGCGGTGAACCTCTTCAAGCGCGACGCCGACCCGATCCGCGTCGAGCAGGAGCGGACCGAATACAAGCTCTGGCCGACCGGCGGAGGAACGGGGCACTACGAGGTGTACACGGTGGACTCCGTGATCGGGCTCGTCAAGGGGACGGCCAAGCGCCGGACCTACCGGCCGTTTCTCGGGTTCGACCATTCCCTGGCGAAGGAAAAGGAAGACACGGCGTTCTACCAGACGCGCGTGGAGAACTCCGTGTCCGCGGAGGGCACGGAGACGTTCATCAGCTTCGCGGCGGGCGGCCTCGAGACGCTGCTGGACGTCGAGACGCTGACGATCGACCTGACGTGCTCGAACCGCCAGCTGGCCACCAAGCTCAAGCCGGGGGACATCCGGGTCGCGACGCCGACGTCGCCGAACTTCGCGAGGTTCAAGAACATCACGAAGGTCATGCCGTCCGTGCCGCCCCCGCTGGGGCAGGACACCTTCTGGCGGCTGCTCTCCCACCTCAGCATCAATTTCAGCTCCCTGTCCCGCGTGGAGACGCTCCGGTCGGTGATCGGGCTGTACAACTTCCGGGCGATGGTGGACCGCCAGGCGGAGCAGGCGAACCGGCTCCTGCTGGAGGCGGTGACGAAGGTGGAGGTGAAGCCGTCCCTTCACCTCTTCCGGGGAGATCCGGTGCGCGGCGTGGCGGTGTCGGTCGACCTCAACGAGGACGGGTTCGCCGGGGAAGGGGACGTCTACCTGTTCGGAACGCTCCTGCACGAATTCTTCTCGCTGTACGCGAGCCTGAATTCGTTCAGCCAGCTGACGGTGAAGGGTGTCAAGTTCGGGGAGGTATACGCGTGGCCGCCGAAGGCCGGTGGCAGGATCACCCTATAAACCGGCGCCTCCTCAAGGAGCCGCACCGGTTTTCCTTCTATCGGATCGTCTACCTGCTGCAGCGCCTCTTCCCGGGCTCGGCGCCCGTGGGCGCCCAGGGTCCGCCCGAGCGGGAGATCGTGCGCTTCCGCGCGGATCTCTCGATGTCCTTCTCCCCCTCCGACGTCACCACGCTGAAGGAAGTCGACGGAACGCCGGAGGAGTCTCCCCGCTTCGAGCTCACGACGACGTTCATGGGCCTGTACGGCCCCGCCTCGCCGCTGCCGACGCACTTCACGGAGGAGCTGCTCCACGAGGACGAGGGCGCCAGCGTCCGGCGGCCGTTCCTGGACCTGTTCCACCACCGGATGATGTCCCTCCTCTACCGGGTCTGGGAAAAATACCGGCACGGCGTGCGGTTCGAGCCGGGGGGGACCGATCCGATCTCCCGCCTGTTCCTGCTGCTCGCCGGACTGGTCGACACGCCGGGGGGGGCGGAGACCCGGATCTCGCCCATCCGCCTGCTCGCCTACGCGGGCCTGTGGACCCAGCGGACCCGGCCCGCCTCCGCGCTCCAGGGGATCCTCGCGGATTATTTCTCGGGGACGGAGGTCGTCATCGAGCAGTTCGCGGGGCGATGGCTCGACATCCCCGAGGAGGAGCAGAACCGGCTGGGCGGCCGGCGCACGCGCCTCGGCGAGGACGTCAATCTCGGCGCCCGGATCTTCGACCGGGGCGCGAGCTTCCGCGTCCGGCTGGATCATCTCGGGATCGCGGATTACATGGCTTTCCTTCCGCCCGGCGACAAGACGGCCGAGCTCGAGGAAATCGTCGACCACTTCAACTCGGACAGCCTCGACTACGAAGTGAAGCTGTGGCTCCTCAAGGAGGAGATTCCGGAGCTCCGCCTTGGCGCTCCCGAAGCCCGGCTCGGATGGGCGACGTGGCTGGGCCAGGCCCCCGACGCCAACCAGTCCCTGTCCTACAAGATGAAAGGGCGCGCCCATGGTCAGCGTTGAGATCCGGTCCCTCCTCGTCCGCCTGAACCGCTTTTGCACGCGGATCCTCGAGTCGGCGGCGGGCGTGTGCGTGTCGCGCGGCCACTACGAAGTGACGGTCGAACACGTGCTCGCGCTCATGCTGGAAGACGCGACGTGCGACCTGAACTGGATCCTGAAGCACTTCGAGGTCGACTGGGCGCGCGCGCGGAAGGCCCTCAACAATATCACAGAGAAGTTCCGGACGGGGAGCGCCGGACGCCCGGTCTTCTCGCCCCTGCTCATCGACTGGATTCAGGAGGCGTGGGTCCTCGCGTCGCTCGAACACAACCTGGCCGAGGTGCGCTCCGGCATCCTGCTGAGGGCGCTCCTGTCCAATCCCATGCGGTTCACCTCGGAGGACTACACCGAGCTCTTCCAGGGGGTCCGGCGCGACGAGCTGAGGACGAACTACGCGCACATCGTCTCGAAGTCGAGCGAGGGCGCGGCGACGTTCGCCAAGGGGGCCGAGGGGAAGGAAGGCGGGGGCGCGGCCGGGGCCGGCGACGGCGCGCTGAAGAAGTACGGCAACGACTACACGGGCCGCGCCCGCGAGGGGAAGATCGACCCGGTGTTCGGCCGCGACCGGGAAATCCGCCAGATGATCGACATCCTGGGGAGGCGCCGGAAGAACAACCCGATCGTCGTCGGCGAGGCGGGCGTCGGCAAGACGGCCGTCGTGGAAGGGCTCGCGCTGCGCGTCATCGAGGGCGACGTGCCCGACATCCTGAGGGACGTCGAGATCATCGGCCTCGACATGGGGCTCCTGCAGGCGGGCGCGAGCGTGAAGGGCGAGTTCGAGAACCGGCTCAAGCAGGTCATCCAGGAGGTCAAGGCCTCGCCGAAGCCCATCATCATGTTCATCGACGAGGCGCACACGCTCATCGGGGCGGGCGGCCAGGCGGGCGGCGGCGACGCGGCCAACCTGCTGAAGCCCGCGCTGGCGCGCGGCGAGCTGCGGACCATCGCCGCGACGACGTGGAGCGAATACAAGAAGTACTTCGAGAAGGATGCGGCCCTCGCGCGGCGGTTCCAGCTCGTCAAGCTCGACGAGCCGGGCGAGGCGGACGTCATCACGATGCTCCGCGGACTGCGCGACAAGTACGAGGAGTCCCACAAGGTCGCGATCCGCGACGACGCGCTGGTGGCGGCGGCGCAGCTTGGCAGCCGGTACATCGCGGGCCGGCAGCACCCGGACAAGGGCGTCGACCTCGTCGACACCGCGGCGGCCCGCGTCGGCATCACGCTGACGTCGAAGCCCGACACGCTGCAGGACGTCGAGCGCCGGATCCAGACCCTCGAGCGGGAGCAGTCCGCCCACAAGCGCGACAAGGCGGGCGGGGTCCCCGGGCGGGATCCGCGGCTGGCCGAGCTCGTCGAGGAGATCGCCGCGTCCAAGACCGAGCAGAAGGCGCTGACCGAGCGGTGGATGAAGGAGAAGACGGCCGTCGACAAGGTCCTGGCGCTGCGGCGGCAGCTCGAAGGCGGATCGAAGCCGAAGCGCGGGGAGACGATCAAGCGCGAGAAGGAGCCGAAGAAGGACGCGGCCGCGCTGACGAAGGAACTGGACGCCGCGCTGTCGGAGCTGAAGGAGATCCAGGGCAAGGACGCCCTCATGCATCTCGAGGTCAGCGCGGAAGTCATCGCCAAGGTCATCTCCGACTGGACGGGCATCCCCATCGGGAAGATGGTGCGCGACGAGGCCGCGAACGTCCTCAAGATCGAGGAGAGCCTGCGGGGCCGGATCAAGGGCCAGGACCACGTGCTCGAGGTGATCGGCAAGGGGATCCGCGCCGCGAAGGCGGGCCTGAAGGACCCGAAGCAGCCGATGGGGAACTTCCTGTTCGTGGGGCCCAGCGGCGTCGGCAAGACGGAGACGGCGCTCGGCGTGGCCGACCTCCTCTTCGGCGGCGAGCGCTCGCTGACCGTGATCAACATGTCGGAGTTCCAGGAGAAGCACACGGTGTCGCGCCTCATCGGCTCGCCCCCGGGCTACGTGGGGTACGGCGAGGGCGGAGTCCTGACCGAGGCCGTGCGCCAGAAGCCGTACTCGGCGGTCCTCCTCGACGAGGTGGAGAAGGCGGACCCCGACGTGATGAACCTCTTCTACCAGGTGTTCGACAAGGGGATGCTGTCGGACGGCGAGGGGCGCGAGGTCGACTTCAAGGACACCGTCATCTTCATGACGAGCAACCTCGCGACGGACGCGATCATGTCGGCGTGCCAGAGCGGGAACCCGGACGTCGAGGCGCTGACGGCGACGATCCGGCCGATCCTGAGCAAGCACTTCAAGCCGGCGCTCCTCGCGCGCATGACGATCGTCCCCTTCTATCCCATCGGCGGGGACGCGATGAAGGAGATCGTGGGGCTGAAGCTCCGCGCGATCGAGAAGCGCCTCAAGCTCAGCCACAAGATGGCGATGGAGATCGATCCCAGGGTCCTCGACGTCATCGCCGAGCGGTGCACGGAGGTGGAGACGGGCGCGCGCAACATCGACCACATCCTGTCGGGATCGATCCTGCCGAAGGTCTCGTCGGAGCTCCTCCGGCAGATGAGCCTGGGGCCGCTCCCCGAGCGGCTCAAGATCGGCGTCGGCGAAACCGGGGAATTCACGTACACGTTCTCCAACTGACCGTTCCGGGTAGGGGGGGTCAAGGTCCGGGCGGGCGGGTTTATAGGAGGGGTCCATCATGGCGGCCAACACCAAGGTCATCCGCATCGAGATCGACGGCTTCCCGGACGACGCGTACGACGTCGTCTCGTTCCGGGGGTCCGAATCGATTTCCGGGCTGTTCCGCTACCACATCACGCTCGCCTCGCAGGCGCCGACGCAGGACTTCGACGCCATCCTCGAGGCGAAGGCGCACCTGATCCTGGGCGATCCCGCGATGCACGTGCGGGGGATCCTCTGCTCCGTCCAGCAGGGGTACGAGGCGGCGTGGAAGTCGGAATCCGGCGCCCTCACCCGCGTCGATGTCGTCCTCGTCCCGGACCTGTACAAGCTGTCGCTGACGAGCCGGACGCGGATCTTCCAGGAGCTGTCGGTCCCGGACATCGTCAAGAAGATCCTGAATGAGGCGGGCATCCCCGGCGACGAGACGGACTGGAAGCTCTCGGCGTCCTACGATCCGAAGGAGTTCGTCCTCCAGTTCCAGGAATCGGACCTGGACTTCATCCAGCGTCTCCTCGACTACGAGGGGATCCACTACCACCTCGACCTGGGGGAAGACGCCACGAAGATCGTCTTCGGGGATTCCAACTCGGCCTTCGTGGCCATCTCGGGCGATTCCACGGTCCGGCTGGGGATCCCGGATCCGGAACTCGGGGATTCCGGCGTGGGCGCCTGGGGGCACGAGCAGACCCTCACCCGGTTCCAGAGCCGCCAGCGCATCGTTCCGAAAAAGGTGGTCCTGCAGGACTACAACTTCCAGAAGTCCTCCCTGAACCTCAAGGTCGAGGGCGAGGTGAAGGCCCCGAAGGCGACCCTGGGGACGCAGTACTTCTACGGCGAGGATTACAAGGTCCAGGAAGAGGGCAAGGCGATCACCAAGATCCGGACCGAGGAAATCCTATCCCGGAAGAGGCTGTTCTTCGGCGGCGGGACGGTGCGCCGCTTCTACGCGGGGTCGACGTTCACGCTGACCGGCGTGGACGAGATCGACACCGAACTCGCCAAGGAATACCTGATCACCGAGGTGACCTCGGAAGGGAGCCAGCCCGTCGAGCACGTCGGGGGCGCCCGCACCTATCACTACTCCAACGAGTTCACGTGCCTCGACAAGGAGGCCGTCGAATACCGGCCCGAGCGGCGGACGCCGTGGCCGCAGATCGGGGGCGTGCTCCACGCCAAGGTCTGCGCCGCCCCGGGGGGAGGACAGTACGCGCACGTGGACGACCGCGGCCGGTACAAGGTCCGGTTCCTCTTCGACATCGATCACTCGGGCGACGACGACAAGGCGTCGTGCTGGGTCCGCAAGGTCGAATCGTACGTCGGGAAGGATTTCGGATTCCACGCGCCCCTGCTCAAGGACTTCGAAGTGCTGATCGCGTTCGAGAACTGCGATCCGAACCGGCCCATCATGATCGGAAGCGCCTACAACACCGACTTCCCCAGCCCCGTCAAGGACAAGAACCACGCGCAGTCCGTCTGGAGGAGCGCGGCGAACAACGAGATCCGGTACGACGACACGAGCGGCAGCGAGGAGGTCTACTTCCACGCCCAGAAGAACTCGAAGGGCAAGGTCGAGAACGACGCGGAAAAGCTCATCGGCAACGACGAGAAGCTCGAGGTCAAGAACAACCGGGAACGGAAAGTCGGCGTCGACGAGAAGATCGAGATCGGCTCCAACCGCGAGATCAAGATCGGGGCGAACCTCAAGGAGGAGGTGGGAGGGGACACGACGATCAAGGTGACGGGAAATCACACCGAGCAGATCGACGCGGACATGAAACTCACCATCGCGGGGGCGTCGGTCCTCAGCGTCGCCAAGGACGTCGAGATGACCCTCGATGCGAACAAGACGGAGACCGTCAAGGCCGACGTCAAACAGAACTACCAGGCCAACCGGACGACGACGGTGACGGCCAAGGACAAGCTCACGGTCTCCGGCGATTCGGACACGACGGTCTCCGGCGAGTACAAGGTGAAGGTCACGGGGGAGGTCAAGATCGAGAACGACGGGGATTTCTCGATCAAGTCCATGGGGGAAGGGGAGATCGACGCCCTGAAGGAGATCACGCTCAGCGCGATCGGGGACACCACCGTCAAGTCGGTGAAGGGCGTCGAGATCAACGGGACCGCGGGCGTGGAGGTCAAGTCGAGGGCGTCGATCGAGATCGAGGCGTCGGGGCAGGTCAAGATCAAGGGAGCCAAGGTGGACATCATGGATGGGGCGCTCACGGCCATGTGAGCTGGATTTGTCGTGAGAATCTTCTGCGATCCCCCGTACTCGATCGGCTGGATGGTCACGGGCCTCCAGCCGCCGGCCCTCACCGGGACATTTTTCGTCAAGGGATCGTACCTCCTCAAGCCCGGCGCGACCGTGGAGCCGGCGGAGGAGCCGGCCCTCGCGTCCGGCGACGTCCACGCGGGCGAGGACCCGAACAGGATCCTGAAGTACCCGTCGGATTTCGCGCCCCTGAAGCCGCGGACCGACATCGTCCTCCACGCGACCTGCCACGCGCCGGGCGGAAAACCCGCCCCCGTGATCCGCGCCGGATTCCGGGTCGGCACTTTTTCGAAGGCCGTGGCCGTCATCGGAGACCGCCGCTGGGTGCCCGGCCTCCTGAGCACGGGCCAGACCGAGCCGCAACCGTTCAAGTCCATGCCCCTCGGCTGGGACCGCGCCTACGGGGGCGCGAAGTACCGGAAGAACCCCGTGGGACGGGGGCGCGTGAAGGAGGCGGGGGAACTTCCGAACGTCGAACACCCGGACCGCCTGCTCCGCGGGCCGGGCGACTCCCTCGACCCCGCCGGCTTCGGGCCCGTCGACTTGTCGTGGGAGCCGCGGGCCGACATCAAGGGCACCTTCAAGGAGAAGTGGCTCAAGGAGCGCTGGCCCTGGTACCCGGAGGACTTCGACTTCGCCCTCTACAACGCGGCCCCGCGCGACCAGCAGGTCGAGGGATCCCTGAAGGGCGACGAGGAGCTGGAGTTCACCAACCTCCATCCGGCCCATCCGAAGTTCACGTCCAAACTCCCGGGCGTGCGGGCGCGCTGTTTCGTTTCCGACCCGATCGACGGAAAGCCGTCCTTCCGCGAGGTCCCGCTCAAGATCGACACCCTGTGGATCGACCTCGACGCGGGCCGCGTGGTCGTCGTCTGGCGGGGAAGGACCCAGGTCCGGTCGCTGAAGCTCAAGGAAATCACCGGAATCCAGGTGCGGATCGAATCGCTCAAGGACCCCGTGACGCCGGTGGACCAAGTCCAGAAGGACTACGACGCGAAGATGGCCGCGCTGGCGCCGCGCCCGGAGCCGGAACCTGCGGCGGCCGCTCCCCCGCCCCCGGCCGTCACCGCGGACACGGTGCGGGCGGCGCTGGCGGCGGGGCGGAGCCTCGCCGAGGCGGACCTGACCGGGTCGGACCTTTCCGGGATGGACCTCGCGGGACGCGACCTCCATGGCGCCTATCTCGAGGGCGCGTCGCTCCGCAAGGCGAAGCTCGCCGGGGCCAACCTGGCGGGAGCCGACCTGACCGGCGCCGACCTGACCGGGGCGGACCTCTCCGGGGCGTCGCTTTCGTCGGCGGACCTGACGCGGGCGAAGCTCGGCAAGGCGGTGCTGAAGAAGGCCAAGATCGACAAGGCGGAGTTCGACCGCGCGAATCTCGCCGAGGCCGACCTCGACGAGGCCGAGGGCTCCTCCGCGTCGTTCTACAAGGCGGACTTGAGGGGCGCGAAGTTCCGGAAGGCGAAACTCCCGCGAGCGGATTTCTCCGGGGCCATGCTCGAAAAGGCGGATTTCACCGGCGCGGAAATCCCCGCCTCCGGCCTCGAGGGGGCGAAGGCGGGCGGCGCGGTCTTCCGGGGCGCGGATATCTCCACCCTCCGGGTTTCCGAGGGCGCGGACGCGCGCAAGGCCGACTTCCGCGAATCGAAGGGCGCGAAGACGGTGTGGACCGATTCGTTCCTCGACGGGGCCGATTTTTCGGGGGCGAGCCTGCCCGCCGCCGATTTCAGCGGCGCCTCCCTCGTCGGGGCGATCTTCCGCCGCGCCGAGGTCGTCTCGGGCTCGTTCGCCGACGCCAACCTGAGCAAGGCGTCGTGCGGCCAGGTGAATCTCCTGCGCGCGTCGTTCGAGCGCGCGGAGCTCGGCGGGGCCGACTTCCAGGGATCGAACTGTTTCGAAGCGGAATTCTGGAACGCGAAGACCCAGGGGACCGACTTTCGCGGGGCCAACCTCAAACGGACGAAACTCGGTTAACCCCATGGCAGGAACCTCACTGACCCGGATGGAAGTGGTCGCGACCCTGACCAAGGGCGGCGCCTTGACGGGGGCCGACCTGCGGGGCACCGACCTCAGCCAGCTGAACCTGTCCGGCGTCGATTTCACGGGGGCCGATCTCTCGAAGGCGAAGCTCGACGGCGCCAGCCTCGAAGAGGCGCAGCTGTCGGGCGCGACGCTCAAGGGGGCGTCCCTCGCGGGGACCTTCCTGCTGGGCGCCGTCGTCGAGCCGGCCCGGATCCTCGAAGCCGACCTGCGCGGGGCCATGCTCGCGGGCAGCGATCTCCGATCCGCGGATCTCTCGGGACGGGACCTCACCGAGTGCGTGCTCTCCGACTGCGACCTCGCGGGCGCGAAGTTCGTCGGGGCCATCCTCAAGGGGACCGATCTCACGTCGGCGAATCTCGAGGGCGCGGACTTCAAGAAGTCGCGGATGCTCGGGCCCCTCTTCGACAAGGCGAAGCTGGGGAAATCCGATTTCGCGGGCGCGGAGGTCGTGGGCGCGAGCTTCGCCGGGGCCGTGCTGGACGGGTCGAACTGGGGCGAGGCGCGGTTCGAGCGGACGGATTTCGAGGGATGCAAGCTGGCCGCGGTCCGGATCTCCGCCACGATTTTCCGGGCCTGCTCCTTCGCGGGCGCCGACCTCGCGAGGCGCGACCTGAAGAAGTGCGACTTCTCGGATACGATCTTCGCCGGGGCCGACCTGGCCGGGGCGGATTTCACGTCGGCGGTGCTGGCGCGGGCCGACCTGACGAAGGCGAAGCTGAAGGGGGCCAGGCTGGGGTCCGTCTCCGGTCCGCACGCGAACTTCACGGAGGCCGACCTGGAGGGGGCGTCGCTCGTGGACGCCGACCTGATCGAGAGCACGTTCACCGGCGCCGTGCTCAAGGGCGCCGACCTGACCCGCGTGGATCTCCGGCGGTCGGTCCTGGGCAAGGCCGACTTCTCGAGGGCGAAGATCCACGAGGCGCGGATGTCGCACGCGGACTTCTCCCACGCGGTGGTCCTCGGCGCCGATTTCGCGAAGTCGGACCTCCTCGGGGCCAACCTGCACGCCGTGCTCGAGTCGGGGGCGCGGTGGGAGGGCGCGAATCTCAAGCTGGTGAAACGGACGGACATGGACCGGCTGAATGCGGAGGCGTGGAAGCCGCCGCAGGAAAAGAAGTGATTCCCGATGATAGGTACAGGGCTTCGCAGGGAGGTCAGATGCTCACCGAGATGATGGCGCAGGTCGGGACCGCGACGATCCTCGCGGTGGACGGATCGCGCGTGAGTCTTTCGATCGACGGCGCGGAAGCGGAGGCGACGATGGCGCTCGCCTATCCCTACCGTCCGGCGCCGGGGGACACCGTGCTCGCCCTCGGACAGGAATCGCAGTGGTACGTGATCGGCGTGCTCCGGGGCTCGGGCGTCACGACGTTCGTCGCGCCGGGCGACATGGAACTGCGCGCCCCGAACGGCTCGATCGGGCTCACGGCGGCGGACGGCGTCCGGATCGAGGCGCCGCGGGTGTCGCTGAAGGCGGACCGGCTCGAGCTCGCGGCCCGCTCCGTCTTCGAGCGCTTCGTGCAGGCGTACCGCCGGATCGCCGGCGTCTTCCAACTCCGCGCGGGTCGCGTGCGGACGGTGGTGGGCGAGGCGTATGACCTCCGCGCGGGACGGATCACGGAGCGCGCGGACGCGGATGTGCGGATCGACGGCGACAAGATCTACCTCGGATAGGAGACGGCCATGTTTCCCGCATCGTGCAAGGCCGGCGGAATGGTCCAGGGCTTTCCCGACGTCTGCAAGACTCCGGCGCCGCCTTCGCCGTCGCCGATTCCCATTCCCTATCCGAACATCGCGCAGGTGGCGGCGGCGACCGCGGGCACGTGCTCCAGCAA
>DASRJF010000256.1:0-2227 GCA_035649615.1 Planctomycetota bacterium
CATGATTACCCGGCAAGAGCTCGAGGAGCGTGAGGAACGAACGCTGGCTCCCTACGCCGCCAAGTCCGGCAAGCACCGGGGGCGTCGTCATCCGGAAGAGGAGCACCCGTACCGCACCGCCTACCAGCGCGACCGCGACCGCGTCATCCACTCCGCCGCGTTCCGGCGGCTCGAGTACAAGACGCAGGTCTTCGTCAACCACGAGGGCGATTACTACCGGACGCGCCTCACGCACAGCATGGAGGCGGCCCAGATCTCGCGGACGATCGCCCGCGCGATCGCCCTCAACGAGGATCTCTGCGAGGTGCTGGCGCTCGCCCACGATCTCGGCCACACGCCGTTCGGCCACTCGGGCCAGGACGCCCTGCACGAGTGCATGAAGGCCCACGGCGGCTTCGAGCACAACCTCCAGGGCCTCCGCGTCGTCGAGCTCCTCGAGCGGCGCTACGCGAAGTTCCCCGGCCTCAACCTCACGTGGGACACGCGCGAGTCGATGCGCAAGCACACCGTGCACCCGCACCTGCCGGTCGAGGCCGAGTACGAGCCCTCCTGGGCGCCGCTCCTGGAGACGACGGTCGTCGACATCAGCGATTCGATCGCGTACGACGCGCACGACCTCGACGACGGCCTGAAGGCGGGCCTCATCACGGAGGCCCAGGTGGGGAAGCTGGAGCTGTGGCGGGAGGCGTCGGCGCGCTCGAAGGAGGACCTGCCCGCCATGGATCCGGAGCTCCGGATGCGGACGGTCGTGCGGTCGATCATCGATCTCGAGGTGACCGATCTCGTGACCGCGTCGCAGGAGCAGCTGCAGCGGCTGAAGATCCGGACCGTCGAGGACGTCCGCCGCGCGCCCGAGCGGCCCGTGCGGTTCTCGGACGCCATGGCGCGCCGGAAATCCGAGCTGCAGGGGTTCCTGCAGAAGGAGTTCTACCGCCACCACCGGGTCGTCGTCATGAGCGAGAAGGCGAAGCGGTTCATCACGGACCTGTTCGCGTCGTTCACGTCCAACCCCGACCAGCTGCCGCCGCGGTTCCGCGAGTGGGGCGCGCAGGTGGGCGTCCCCCGCGCCGTCGCGGACTATATCGCCGGCATGACCGACCGGTATGCCCAGGATGAATACCGGCGGCTGTTCCACCCCTTCGAAACGATCCTGTAGACGTTCACCGTTCACCGTCGCGTTGTCCGATTGCCGTTTTCCATAGGCGCGGCGAACGGCAAACGGCAAACGTAACGGCGAACGGCAGACGGCCGACGTTATACTGAAGCAATGCTCCACGTCCTCCGGGGCTTCTTCGTCGCCGTGTGCGGGCTCCTCGGCTGGCACATCGGCATGGGGGCCTACAGCGCCCCGTCCTGGCAGGGGATCGTCATCGGCATCGGCATCGGCCTCTGCTGCGTCCTGCTGGAGCTCGCCTTCGCCCGCCGCTTCATCTCGATCCTCTCCGTCGCGATGTTCGGCGTCGTCTTCGGCTTCATCGTGTCGACGCTCGTCCTGAAGACGCTCTCCCTCGTCAACACGTTCGCGCCGAGCCCCCAGGTCGAGCTGGGGCTCCCGATCGTGCTGAGCTTCCTTTCGATCCTGTCGATCCTGCACGCGAAGGACGACTTCAAGTTCGTGATCCCGTTCATCGAGCTCAAGCGCGAGGGCGGTCCCGGCGGGAAGCCGGTGATCCTCGACACGAGCGCGATCATCGACGGGCGCGTCGCGGACCTCCTGGACGCCCACCTGTTCGACGGCCCGATCGTCCTGCCGCGGTTCGTCCTCCTCGAGCTCCAGGCGGTCGCGGACACGCCGGATCGCCAGAAGCGGATGCGGGGGCGGCGCGGGCTGGACATCCTCAACCGCATCCGGAACGACCACGGGTCGCGGATCACGATCCAGGACGCGATGCTGCCGGACACGGAGGGCGTGGACGCCAAGCTCGTGAAGCTCGCGAAGCTCATCGAGGCGCGGCTCCTCACGCTCGACTTCAACCTGAACAAGGTCGCGCAGGTGCAGGGCGTCGAGGTGATCAACCTGAACGACCTCGCGGCGGCCCTCCGGCCTCCGCTGCTCCAGGGCGAACGGCTCACCATCCGGATCGTCAAGTCCGGCGAATCCCCCGGCCAGGGCGTGGGCTACCTCGAGGACGGGACGATGGTCGTGGGGGAGGACTGCGCCACCCGCATCGGCCAGGACGTGGACCTGGTCGTCTCGAACATCCTGCAGACGAGCGCGGGCCGGATG